>CALFSF010000062.1 GCA_937917025.1 uncultured Paraburkholderia sp. | reverse complement strand
ATGGAACTGAAGACGCGCTCGCCCGATTCTGATCGGTCATATTGATGGGAGCACGCACCGGGGGGAGGCGAAACAGGCTAATCGAGCCAAACCCAGCCGGACGGAGCAGCGAAATTCCCGTAAGGAATCGCGTGACTGAGCGCCATCTTACGCAAAAAAAATCGAAGCGTAAAGGCGAAATACCGGCCACGCGCCCGCCAGAAGGTCCGTTCCGCCGATTATCCGACGGGCATCAGCCGCGGCCGGGTTCCGCCAGATAGCGTCGCAGACGCTCCACGCCCGCGTCGAGGCGCGCCGGGTCGCAGGCATAGCACCAGCGCACGAAGCCTTCGCCCTCGGGACCGAATGCGCTACCCGGCGCGAGCCCGAGCCCCGCTTCCCGGACGAGCGCCTTGCATAGTTCGAGACTGTGCGTCGCGCCCGGCAGCGAGAAGAACAGATACATCGCGCCGTCCGGGGCCTTGACGTCGACCCCGGCGATCGATGAAAGCGCACGCACCAGATGATCGCGCGACGCGTGCAGATCGTCGACGAGTTGCCGTGTGAACGCCTCGCCCTGCCCGATCGCGGCCACCCCGGCCTGCTGCACGAACGACGGCGCGCACGACGTGTTGTATTCGACGAGCTTGCCGAGGTCGTCCATCAGCGCGGCCGGCGCGACGATCCAGCCGAGCCGCCAGCCCGTCATGAGCCACGCTTTCGAGAACGAGTTGACGCAGATCACCCGCTCGTCGCGTGTCGCGAGATCGAGGAACGACGGCGCCGTGCGGGCACCGTCCGGGTTGTCGGCGTAATAGAGGCGCTCGTAGACTTCGTCGGCGACGATCCAGATGCCGTGACGGCGGCAATGTTCGAGCACCGCGCGCTGCTGTTCTCGCGTCATCACCCAGCCGGTCGGGTTATTCGGCGAGTTGATCATCAACAGCTTCGTGTCCGGCGTGAGCGACGCCAGCAGCCGCTCCAGGTCGAGCGTCCAGCCATGCGCGCCATAATCGAGCGCGACCGTGTCGACGTGGGCGCCGAGGATCCTGGGAATTTCGACGAGGTTCGGCCAGAGCGGCGTGACGGCGACCACGCGGTCTCCCGCGCCGACCACCAGTTGCGCGGCGAGCATCAATGCGTTCACGCCGGCGCTCGTCACGGCGATGTGCCCGGCCGACGTCGCGCCGTGCAGCGCGCTCACGTACCCTGCAAGCGCCTCCCGAAGCGGCGCGATGCCGAGGTTGTGCGTGTAGAAGGTGGCGCCATCGTCAAGCGCGGCGTGGGCCGCGTCGCGGATGAACTGCGGCGTCACCCGGTCGGATTCGCCGAACCAGAACGGCAGTATGTTCTCGATACCCAATCCGGCATTCGCCACTTCGCGGATCTGCGAAGGTCGGAGCGCCCGGACGGCGTCGCGGGCATCGGGGGCTGAGGGTTGACGCAAATGCAGTTCGGTCATCGTGCTGTCTGGTTATCAGTGAAGGGGTTCGCGATCGCGGCAAACGCGAGTTTAATGGCTCGTTGCCCTTTCGCGCCGGCGAGCCGGCAACGCATATGCCGACGCTGCCCGCAATCGCGCGCGAGCTGTGCAGTCGGGCCGCGAGCCAGGAGAACCCGGGAAAACCGCCGTCCGGATTCATGCGGTGGCCTCGAATGTCGCCGCAAAACCCGCTACCGCAAATCTTCCGCCCGCGCGGGCAACTGGCGGATCAATCCCCAGACCGCCTCGGCCGCGGGCGACAGCGAGCGGTCCCGGCGGCGCACCAGCTCCACGGTCCGCTCCGCGCGCGGCACCAGCGGTCGCGCCACGAGCGACGAATTCGCGGGCAGCGGCAATGACAGCCATGGCAGCACGGTCACGCCGATGCCGGCCTCGACCAGTCCGAACACGGTGGCCGAATGGCCAAGCTCCTGCGCGACGGTCGCGGTGACGTTGTGCTCGGCCATGACGGCATCGATGATCGGCCGGCTGCCCGACGCGTAGTCGAGCATCACGAGCCGTTCGCCCTCCAGGTCCGTCCACGCGACCTGGCGCCGCGCCGCCAGCCGGTGATCGCTGCGCGACACGAGGCAGAACGAATCGGTCATCATCGGCTCGCTCACGAGATCGTCGGCGGACAGGGGCCCGATCACGACGCCGAAATCCACCTCGCCCGACTTCACCTTGCGCACCACGTCGCTCTGCACGTCGTCGCGCAGCCCCAGCGTGACGTACGGAAAATCCCGCCCGCAGGTCGCGATGATCTGCGGCATCAGCCGGCACGCGACCGTCGGGCTCGCCGCCACCACGACCCGCCCGCGCCGCTGCTGGCCGATCTCGCGAATCTCGCGCAGCGCGTCATCGAGATCGGTCAGCAGTCGCGACACGCTCGCCACCAGATTGCCGCCGACGTCCGTGAGCTGGACCTCGCGCGTCGTCCGGTCGATCAGCTTCAGACCGATTTCCGCCTCCAGTTCGCGCACGCACCGGCTCACCGCCGACTGAGTCAGCCCGATCTCGTTGCCCGCCCGGCTGAAGCTCTGCAGCCGCGCCACCTCGATAAAAACGCGCAACTGACGCAGCGTCACATTCATTTCATCACCTCATTAATTCACATCTTTCATGCGTATTGTATTGTTTCTGATCGTGCAAAGGCACAAATCGCGTTTCGCTGCGATGCAGCATTAAAGCGCAGAGGCACGGTGGGCGGGCTTGATTGCACAAGATTGGTGATTGTCCCGATTTGCGAGATGGGTTTTTTGGATTCTTATACGCCCCTGGCTAGCGCCCGCGCTGGCCCGACGCGACGGGGGTTTTGAGGCGTTGGCCAAGGCAATGGCACGCTTCATGCATTAGGGTGATCACTGGGTCGACGCTCCTCGCCGCTGGATGGATGCTTTACACGCGTGGCAAGTCCGACCCGTCTGGCGCCTGAATGTGGGTGCATGAAGAGTGCGCGGCGCGGGGCAGCGCACCGGAGTTAGCTTCGCTGAGGTGAAAACATGATGCTGTTCGACGATTTGAGAGACAACGAGTGGGCACTGGTCGAGGCGTTGTTCTGTGCGGAGCCAGCACGAAGCGAGCGACGCGGCCGTCCTCGCGTGGAAGCCCGAGCGGTCGTCAATGCCGTGCTGTGGGTGCTGTCGACCGGTGAAGGCTGGTCGAAACTGCCGGGTCGCTACCCGTCACCGCCCACCTGTCGCCGTCGTTTCGACGAGTGGCAGGCCGATGGTACGCTCGCCGAAATAGTGAAGCGACTGGGCACGAGCGGCCGCGAAATTTCGCTGCGCGGACGCATCGGCGCGACGGCAGCCAAGCCGCCCGCACCGCCGAGCCGCGACCGTCTGCGCGGCGCGTTCTGGACCAATCCGGAATCCTGGCGCGCACCGGTCAAGATGGCCTGACCTCACACGATGCCACCGGGCGCCTTCGGGCGCCCGGCGTGCATTTGCGAGGCCAGCCGGACGTGGGTTCCACTTTATCACCCCACGGGTGAAGGCGTTTTCTTCGCCCTTCGCTTCATGTTTCGCGTCGCACGCCCACGGGCTATTCAGCAGCCGGCGAAACATCTCTTTACCATTATTTACATCACGCTTTCGCTCCCAGGCATACCGTATGAATATGCTAACAAGCCAGAACCAGACGGCTTGACGGGAGCCCTTCATGAAACCAGTGTCCCTGCTTCTGTGCGGCATGGTGGTTTCGATACTTGCTGCACCCGTGCTGGCCCAGGAACGGCCGCAGGTGTGGAACTGGCATCCGGAACGTTCTGCCAGCTCCAAAACCTGGCAGAACGACATGCCCGCTCGCGGCTTCACGCCGCCTACGCCGCGCGGCGACCTGCGCGGCGATATCGCGAGCAACGTGCGCGGACGGCCGGACGTCTCTCACGACAACGATCAGCGCAGGCGTTAACGGTTGCTGTTGCGCATGCAGACCCGCCGGCCGACACATGGTTGTTGAGTCCGCGACGTACACCATCGAACCGGAATAGAGCGTGCACCGGAAGGAAAGCGGGCCGTACCCGCCAGCGATGCAGCTACGATTTTGACCGGCACATGCGAACCATGCCGGGGAACCACTTGAAAATGGGCGTTGTCTCACTCGAGCCATAGCACAGCGTGGCAGAAGTAAATCCGGTAGCCCGTATCCCGAGCCCATATCTCGCGATCCGGGCTTTTTTTTGCGAAAGGGGGTCTCGCCGGCATGAAGCGCCGGTTCGCGCCGGGCCGGATCTGCAACGCTCAGGAACGCGCTTCGAGCGCGGCGACCGGGTTCGCTTCAGGCGTGATTGCGGTGTAATCGTTGAGCCGGTGGGCGTCCCACTGCAGCGAGCGCTCGTCGCGTTCGAGCCGCGCGAACTCCGCCCTGCCCCGCTCGGTCAGCACCGCGATATCGACCGGGGCGTGAAAACCCGGGGCCGGCGCCACCGTGCGCTGTCGAACGGTCTCCATGAGACCCAGTGCGCGAAGATATTCGAAAACACCGGGTCGTCTGGCCCAGGGTACCTGGCGATATTGCGCCCGCCTTAGCGCTTCGAGTACCGCTTCGTTGGAATACGTGGTCATCTCACTTCTTTCTTAAAGTGCAGCCATGACACGACTTGCGCAACGCTTGTCACCGCGCCACTGGTGAGAGGCGAAGCACCGGATTCTCCCGGTGTTCCGTTTGCCACCGGGTGCTGCCTGTTATATTCAGAACCCCCGTACGAACGCGTTGCCGACGTTCTATCCCCGTGCCGACGATGCGGTCCGTACCGGCGCGATGGCAGGCGCGAAGATTGTTCCGAAAGTCATACGTTACCCCATTTAAATTGATTCTATTCACTTTATTGGCGCTTTTTTTTGCAGCTTTCCTGCTATTGCGCCGGCAACGTTCGATCGTCTTCATTATCGCACTTGTGCTCTTCTGGCTGCTCTCGTCCGGTTGGCTAACGGCGCCGCTGCTCGCGTGGGCGCAGCGTGGAGCGAACCCGGTTGCGCGCGCAACGTTCTCCGGCCACACCGCGATCGTGCTGCTTGGCAGCGGCACCGAATACGACAACCACGATCGTCTGGTTCCGAAGCGCGACGCCATCGCCCGCATCGAGAAAGCCGCCGCGCTCTACGCGGACTGCACGCATATCGCGGCGCGTTGCGATGTCATCGTGAGCGGCGGCAATCCGCAGCGGCACGAAGCCACCGAAGCCGATACCTATCTGCCGTGGCTCGTGGAACGCGGCGTCGCGCGTGACGACATCGTGCTCGAGAACCGCAGCCTGACGACGTACGAAAATGCACAACGCGTCGTGCCTGTCCTGCAACGGGAACATTACGATTCGACGATACTCGTGACATCCGCGCATCAGATGCCACGCGCGTTGCTCGACTTCCACCGTTTCGGCAGTTTCCCGCAACCGGTTATTTCCAATACGCGCCACGCGCAGGTGGGCGTCCTGCCGCGCTACATCAATCTCGTCAACGCGAACATCGCGCTGCACGAGTTGATCGGTATTGAACAATTTCGCGTCTATCACGCGATCGGCTGGTTCTGAGCTGATCGAGGAGGCACGCGGAATGCGACCCGCACGGCAGACCGGTGTGAGTACGTCCAGCGGACCCGGCTCATGCGGTTCGCATCGATGCCCATCTGGCCGGGCAGCGCATCGCGCCTGCGTCAAACGTAACCGAATGTAACGAACTGTCAATTCTGTTACCGGTGATCCGCGATAGCAGATATTGCTCGCTAGAATGCAGTGTCTTTCCGACTGGACAGGCTTTACTCGGGTCCATCAATCACTCTACGGAGGTAGCAATGAAAAAAGCGTCCCTGGCAGTCCTGGTTGCCCTTTCGGCGCTGACGACGGCGGCCTATGCGCAGTCCGACAACGGCGTCATGATGAGCACCGATCCGGCAAAGGCAGCCGACGTCGAACAGCGTGCGCAGGATTTGCAGGCAAAGCAGCAAGCCATGGAAAACGCGCCGAGGCCGGCTCACCATGGCAAATCGATGAAGCACAAGAAAGCCCCGAAGGCTGAATAACGCCTGCTCGGATATTGCGGCGAGACATTGCCGCATCGGGGAGAAAAAGCCGAAGCCGGCGTCGCGGGCTTCGGCTTTTTGTTGCCGGCGCCCGGGTGACGGTATGCTAAAGTCGCGCACCCACCCATCCCAACCCGTGCGCACCCTGGTGCGGAGGACAGAATGAGCAACATCGAGCTGGACATCGAATGGACCGAAGCAGCGTCCCGCAAGATTGAAAAACTGATGCCGCGTGGCAGCCAGGAAGCGTTTCTCGCGTTACCGCCGGTCGAATGCCTGCCCATGGAAGGCGACGTGCTCTTCCTCGGCCCGTCCGGCAAGCAGCAGCCGTTTATCGTCGCGGAGCGCCAGTACCATCACGACGGCGATGCGGACTGGACGATCATCCTGATCCTCGACGTCCCGCAGGCAACGCACTAAAGCGCCGCTCTCGGCGAGCGCCCGCGTGCCCGCCATCGACGGCACGCAGGAACGACGACGGCGGGCGCATGCCCGCCGTCGGTCCATCCGGAGTCGCCTGATCCGTCGCCGGCACGTAGCCGGATGCTGCGGGTGCCACACCGGCCTACCTCATCACGCGATCTTCGAGACGACGCGAATTTCGAAGTGTTCGACCCAGTCCGCGCTCGCCTGTCTGTAAGCCGCGATATGCGCGGACTTTGCGTGCGCGGCGAGCGCAGCCTCGCTCTCCCAGCGCTCGACAAACACGAAGCGGCGCGGCTCGCTCACATCGCGATGCAGATCGTATTGCAGCGCGCCCGGCTCCTTGCGCGTCGGTCCGACGATTCCCACCAGCGCCTCGCGCAACTGTTCTTCGCAGCCCGGCTTCGCGACCGAGATTGCCACCACGGCTATTTCCGACATATCGCCTCTCCGCTCCAGAAAAACAGCAGCATACCCGGCGCGCCCCGAACGCGCTGAATGCCGGATTCTGTGAGCCGCCGAACACTCGCCTCGCGAATGAACTGATAGACTCTTTTCGACCCCGGGTCTGCATGGCGCTGCGCGCGAAACCGCCGCAGCGCGCCTTCAGGCACAACAGGTTACGCAGCCGCGCGCAGGCGAGGCTTTCGCCGGCCGGTATCGCGAAACGCGCGGCCGGCGGCATGCCGAAGCACCTTGCCAACACACAACCCGATGTCAACCGTCGACGAACTGACGCTTAGCCGCCTTCTGCCCCGCATCGTCCGTGCGGGCGACGGCTGGTCGGCCAACTGGCGCTCCATCACGCTGCACAGCGTGTTCCAGCCGGTGCTGTCGATCACGCATCAACGTATCGTCGGCTACGAGGCGCTGCTGCGCGCGACCGATTCGTCGGGCAACCCGGTCACCCCCGAGGCGCTCTTCTCACAGGCGCAGGTTCACGCGAACGCGCCGATCCTCGACCGGCTCTCGCGCTGTCTGCACGTCGCGAATTTCGTCGAACAGAAAATCGACGCGTGCTGGCTGTTTCTGAACGCGCTGCCGCAGGTTTTCGAAACGCAGTGGCCGCATCGCGCGTTTATCGACGAACTGTCCGCCCATTTCGGCCTGCCGCACGCGCGCATCGTGATCGAACTGCTGGAGCAGCCCGCCGGCGACGAAGAAGCCGTCGCCCGTACGCTCGCAGCCACCCGGCCGCGGGATTTTCTGATCGCGATCGATGACTTCGGCACCGGCTTTTCGAACTTCGACCGCGTGTGGCGGCTGCGTCCGGACATCGTCAAGCTGGACCGCTCGCTGATCGCGCGCGCCGGCAAGCGCGAAGGCGACGAATCGCTGATGACGCATCTGATCGCGATGCTGCACCAGGCCGGCACGCTGGTCCTCGCCGAAGGTGTCGAGACCGACGACGAACTGATGATCCTCATGCAGGCCGACGTGGATTTCGTGCAGGGATACTGGTTCGGCCAGCCGCAGGCGTCCGTGCTGGCGGCCGGTGCTGGCGCGCCGGATCTGATCGACTCGATGTGGCGCAAATATGAAGCGTATGACCGCGCGAACAGGCGCCATCGGCAACTGGGTTTCGAGACTTACGCCGAAGCGGTGCGCGAGGGCGCGCGCGTGTATTCGGCGACGCGGAATCTGGCGCAGGCGGCGGAGCACGTCTTCGCCGTGAGCGACGCACGACGCGTTTTCGTACTCAACTCGCATGGGTTGCAGGAACAGCCGTCCGTCACCGCGAAGGATCTCGCGCCGCCGCCGGAGCGACTCGCGCCGCTCTTCCCCGATACGCATAACAACTGGTCGCGGCGCGCGTATTTCCGTCACGCGCTGGCGACACCCGGGCGCGTCGCGCTGATGGGGCCGCATTATTCGCTGACCGAGGGCGACGATTGCTATACCGCTGCGATCACCATCGATAGCGCGAACGGCAGCGAAGGCCCGGATGTGTTCTGCGCGGATTTTCTGCCTGACAGGCCGGAGAGGTCTGAGCGCTCCGACAGGTAGCGAGGCACAGGGCGTTGATCACGCTGACGCGCTGGTCGATACGGTGCGCGGAGATTCGCGCTACGCCGCTTTCTGGTCGGACGCGGACGCCTCAGTCGTCGATACGTGCGCGGCCTGCCTTGATTTCGCCGCGCCTCGTTTTGCCATCGAGCCTGCGCCGGTTCGATGCGCGTGTCGGACGTGTCGCGACGCGCGCCTTGCGACTGACGCTGACGCTTTCGATCAGCTGGTCGAGCCGTGCCAGCGCGGCCGCGCGGTTCATCTCCTGCGTGCGGTGTTCCTGTGCCTTGATGATCACGACACCGTCGCGCGTCAGACGATGATCCGACAGCGCGAGCAGGCGCATCTTGAGCACGTCCGGCAACGACGACGCCCGCACGTCGAAGCGCAGATGGATCGCGCTCGACACCTTGTTGACGTTCTGCCCGCCCGCGCCCTGCGCGCGAACGGCCGTCAGTTCGATTTCGTTCAGTGGGATGGGGTAGCGGGAAGTCATGGTCCGGATGTGTTTCGATCAAACGCGAGGATAGCCTGGGCGAGCGTCGTCGTGCGTTTCGAACGAGGCCCGGTGAACGATGCACGTGATGACGGCACCGATAAAGCGCTGGCATGGCGCCCAGCCGTATGCGCGGCACTTTACCTGCGTCCCGGATCAGGCGCATCGACTAAAAAAACATTTGCCGGCACCGGGCGCGCTCACGATACTTGCGACACCTTGAGAACAGACGGATCAGCATGAAAATACGTGCGAGCTTTTTGCTGGAAATGGTCGTGAACCTGGCGCTGCCGTGGCTTGCCTATCGCCTCGCCGTGCCGCATTGGGGAGAAACGGGCGGGCTCATCGCGTCGGCGGTGCCGCCGGTGATCTGGAGCGTCGTCGAGCTCGCGCGCTTTCGCCGCGTCGATGCGCTCAGCGTGCTGGTGCTGCTCGGCATCGTGCTGTCGATCGCGGCGATGGCGGCGGGTGGCAGTCCGCGCATGCTGTTGCTGCGGGAATCGCTGGTGTCGGGCGCGATCGGTGTCGCGTTCCTGGTTTCGCTTGTGATGCCGCGTCCGCTCGTGTTCTATCTCGCACGCGCCACCGTCGCGCGCGAAAAGACTGACGGCGCCGCGCAGATCGACGCGCTGTGGCACGCGCGCCCCGCTTTCGCCTGCGCGCTTCGGCTGATGACGCTCGTGTGGGGCGCGGGGCTGACCGCCGAAACCGCGCTGCGCGCCTTCATGGCGATGACGTGGCCCATCGAGCGCTTTCTGGTCGTGTCGCCGTTCGTGAGTTACGGCATCTACGGCGCGTTGCTGCTGTGGACGCTGTGGTACCGGAAAAGCCTTCGCCAGCGCGCTTCGCAGACGGGCGGCGTGACGGACGGTTTTGCCGGATAGCGCGTTATCGGGTATCGCCGCAGTCGGCAAGCGCATGTGTCGAACGGCCTGCGCCCTGACGATCCGGCGAAGCTGGCGCATGCGGCAAGGCCGTCTGGCACGCGTCGAGATGCAACACGACACAACACAACACAACCCGACGCGACGCGGCCCGTCATGTATCGCGCGCCATCGCCTCCTCGATACGCGCTGCGAGACCGGAGTCACGCTGCGTGGGCGCGGCGATCGCCTGCGCCAGTATCGTGCGTGAGCCGATCACTTCCACTCTCTCGCGCGCGCGCGTGATCGCCGTATAAACCAGTTCCCTCGACAGCACGCGGCTGAACGTCGTCGGCAGCACGAGCGCCGCGTGCTCGAACTCCGAACCCTGTGACTTGTGGACCGTGAGCGCGAAGGCCGTGTCGTGAGGCGGTAGCGCCGCCGGGGACACGGCGCGCGAGCTGCCGTCGCCCGTCCAGAAGTACACGCGCAGCGCACCATCCGCGCCCGGCAGCGCAATGCCGATGTCACCGTTGAAGAGGCCAAGCGCGTAATCGTTGCGCGTGACCATCACCGGCCTGCCCGCGAACCAGCCCGCGCCGGCGGTCAACGGAATACGCGCCATGCGACGCACCTGAGCCGCCATCAACGTGTTGACCTGCTCGACGCCGCGCAGCCCGGAGCGCGTCGCGCACAGGATGCGAAAACGGTTCAGCGCGTCGAAGAGCGGCGCGGGATCCGGCGCGCGGGAAGCAAGCGCATTCGCGAGCGCTTCGGCATACGGCTCGAAACCGGCGGCGAGCCGCGCGACGGTGCGCTCGCTCAACGCAGGCGACGCGTCTTCGTAGAGCGCGGCCGCACACGGCGCGTCGGGGTTCGACGTGAGCGTATCGAGCACGGCCTCGGGATCGCCGCCACGAATCGCGAGCGACAGGCGACCGATCGCCGAATCCAGACCAAACCGGTAGTTGCGCTCGAGCCAGACGACGGCGTCGGCGAGCGGCTCGCCGATCCGCACGGGCGCTGCGATCGTGGGGCGTCCTTCGTCGTAAGACGTCATGCCGGCGAGATCGTCGTCGGAGAGCGCTGGCGTCGATCCTTCTGCGGTCGGCGCCACCGGCTGCATCGACGAAAAAGCCGTGCCGGACGCCGTGGCCGGTAAAGCCGCGGCAAGTTGCGCGACGCCGATATCCAGCGCCGCGGCGACGCGAGCGATTCCCTCCACGCTGAACGCCGGGCGAGCGCTCAGTTCGGCGAACACGGCGCCTGCTTCGACGGCCGCGAGTTGATCCTTGTCGCCCAGCATCACGAGACGCGTCCGTGGCGCGATCGCGTCGAGCAGATGCGCGGCCATCGCGACGTCGATCATCGATGCTTCATCGATCACGATCACGTCGAACGGCAACGGATTCTCGCGATGATGCCGGAAGCGGCCGCCCGGCCCGCTGCCGAGCAGCCGGTGCAGCGTACTGGACGTCTGCGGCAGCCGCGCGGCAATCTCCGGCGGCAGATCGCCCGCGCGGGCGAGCAGCGCTTCCTGCATGCGCTGCGCGGCCTTGCCGGTGGGCGCGGCGAGCGCGACGCGCAGATCGGGCGCCGCGTCGAGCAGACACGCGAGGACGCCCACGACGGTCGTCGTCTTGCCCGTGCCCGGGCCGCCGCTCACGATCGTGAGGCGCCCCGACAGCGCCATGACCGCGGCGACGCGCTGCCAGTCGAGTTCGTGATCGCGCGGCGGACCAAAGTAGCGCAAAAGACGCGCGCGGAGCGCGTCCGCGTCTTGCACCGCGTCATGCATCGCCGACGCGGACGGCCCGTCGCTGTGCCCCGCATGCGCGACGAGCGCGCGTGCGAGCTGCCGCTCATGCTCGTAGTAACGGGCGAGAAACACACGGCCCTGCGCGTCGATGACGAGCGGCCGCAGCGCCTGTGCTTCTTCCGAACCATCACAGGCGACCCCGCTTGCGGCGAGCGCCGCGCGCACATCCGCCAACGGCGTTTCATACCGCGCGGCGAGCACGTCGAG
>CALFSF010000061.1 GCA_937917025.1 uncultured Paraburkholderia sp. | reverse complement strand
CAGCTTCTGGTGGAACGCGTTGCCGTTGATGCGCAGGTCGAGATAGTCGAACCAGCCTGCCAGCGTCCAGGCGTCACGCCCGGCCACGGCAACCGGCGTGATGCCCGCCGCCTTCAGCTTCTTGCAGGCGTCGAGGAATTCGTCCCACCTCTTCGGCTCGGCGGCGATGCCGGCCTTCTCGAACAGGTCCTTGCGATAGAACATGCCCCACGAGTAGTACACGGTCGGCGCGGCGTACTGCTTGCCGTTATACGACGAAGCTTCCTTCGTCGACGCATACATGCTGTTCCAGTTGTTTTTGTTCCAGTCATTGGTGAGATCTTCCAGGAGACCGCGACGTGCGTAATACGCCATCCGTTCGCCGTCGTGCCAGTTCACCACGTCGGGGGCGACCGTCGAGAGCCAGCCCGGCAACTGCACCTTGTACGCTTCCTCATCGATGAACGACACCTTCACGTCGACGTCCGGGTGCGCTTTCTTGAAGTCGTCGATCGCCGATTGCCACACCGCGCGCTGGCTTGCGCCCTTGAACGCGATGTTGACCGCGAGCGTGCCGGCCTGCGCGATGTTGCCGACGACGCTCGTCAAACCGGCGGCCGCCAGCGCGATGCCGATCAGCCCCTTGCGTACCGCACTTTTCGTGCTTGTCATACCTGTCTCCTGATGGATGATGGATGATGGAATGTCATGCGGCGCGATAAGCCGCCACGCCCTGCGGTTCGACCGACGACGACCCGATCACGAACGCATCCGCACGGACGTCGTCGATCGTGTAAGCGGTATCGCCGTAGTTGAAAACGTACTTGAGCGCGCCGCGCTGGCTGACGCGAATCGTCTCGGCGAGCGGTACCGCATCGAGTTGTGCCGCCGCTGCGACCTGCGCGAAGATGTGTTGCGTGAGCGCGTCATCGAAGAGGCTTGCGCAGTAATGCAGCGCGCCATGCCGCACGAAAGCCGGATGACCGTCGTCGAAACGCGCGAGCACGTCCATGTTCGCCGGCACCTCGAGCAGATCGCGCCAGTGGCGTGACTCGCCCTTTAGCGCGCTGTTGTCGCTCGTGACCGGCACCGTGACGTTCGGGCGCATCGAATCGACCCGCCAGACGCGCAGCGGCAGCACGTCAGCGAGCGCGCCCGGCGGCAGGTTAGCCGGAATCCGCAGATCACGCGTCTTGGAACCCGTGCGCGGTCCGAGCACGACCTGCGCGCCGCTTGCCGCGAGCCTCGCGCCGAAGTCATCCGGCACCACCGGCAGCGGCGGCACGACGATCATGCTGTAGCCGTCAAACGATGCATCCGCCGGAAGCACGTCGACATCGAGACCGAGCGAGCGAAGCGCCGAGTAATACTCGAACGCGAAGCGCGGATAGTGGAAGTCGGCGGCCTGCGGATGAATCTCGAACAGCCACTTCGCCTCGTAGTCGTAGACGAGCGCGACCTTCGCACGCACCTTCGGTTCGCCATCGGCGGACACGACCGCGCGAATTTCCTCCGCGACGCGTGCAGCTTCCTCGCCGCCGAGATCGAGCCGGTTGTCGGGCGTGTTGAGCCCGGCGTGCATCTGCTCCTGCGCGAACGGCGCCTGACGCCAGCGGAAGTACGACACGCAGCCCGCGCCGTGCGCGAACGCTTCCCAGCTCCACAGGCGCACCATGCCCGGCAGCGGCGCGGGATTCCACTGCGCCCAGTTCACGGGGCCCGGCTGCTGCTCCATCACCCAGAACGGCTGCTTCGACATGCCCCGATAGACGTCGTGATTGAACGACGCGAAATCCGGATGACCGGTGCGCAGATAACGCGCCTTGATATCGGGCGCGAACCATTGCTCTTCGAGCGCGCCAAGCGGATAGCTGTCCCACGCCGCGATGTCGAGATCGGCCGCGACCTTGTAGTGGTCGAACTCCGTGAAAAGCTGCATGAAGTTGTGCGCGACCGGGCGCCCCGGCGAATGCTCGCGCAGGATGTCCGTCTGCATGCGGTTGAACCGGACCAGTTCGTCCGAGGCGAAGCGGCGATAGTCGAGACGATGCGACGGATGCGCCTCGGTCACCGTTGCGACCGGCGGATCGATTTCGTCGAAGCTGCGGTATTCCATGCTCCAGAACACGGTGCCCCATGCGTTGTTCAACGCATCGATCGTGCCATAACGCTCTGCGAGCCAGCCGCGAAAGCGCTTCGCCGCCGCCGGCGAATAGCTGACCACGGTGTGATGGCAACCGTATTCATTATCGGTCTGCCAGAACGCAACCGCGGGATGCGAACCGTAGCGGCGCGCCACCGCTTCGCAGATGCGCCGCGACGCCTCGAAATACGACGGCGACGAAAAATCGTAGTGGCGTCGCGAACCGAACGCCCGCGCACGGCCGTCCGCGCCCACGGCGAGGATGTCGGGATGCTGGTCGATGAGCCACTTCGGCGGCGTGGCGGTCGGCGTACACATGACGACCTTCAGACCCGCCGAGCCGAGCACGTCGATCGCCTGGTCGAGCCACGCCCACTGATACACGCCGGGCTCCGGCTCGATACGGCTCCACGCGAATTCGCCGATGCGCACGCGCTCGATGCCAAGCGCTTTCATGCGCGCGTCGTCGTCGCTCCATATGTCGGATGACCAGTGTTCCGGGTAATAGCAGACTCCTAAACGCATGCAGCGCTCCTACGCGACCTGAGTGATGGGATGAGTCGAGGCAGGCGCACGATGCGGCAGTGCGAAACCGTCCTCCGTGAAGAGATGACACGACGCCGCGGGCACGTTGAGCGTCAGACGCTCACCCGTGCGCGCGCTGATATCGCCCGGCGCCTTGGCGATCAGCGCGTCGCCGCCGGGTTGATCGAGATGCAGATAGCTGTGCTCGCCGAGTTGTTCGATCAGCGTGACAGTGCGTTGAATGGTTTGCAACGGCGCGCCCGCCAGCGTGTCGCTGGTTGCGCCCGCAACCGTGTTGACTTCGAGATGCTCGGGACGGATGCCGAGCATGACGGACTGCCCGGGCGTCAACGTGTCGGCCACGACCGGCACATCGAGCGATTCGCCCGTTTGCGCGAGCGTGATCCGCACCGATTGCGCGTTGACCAACGCAACGACCGCCGGCAGAAAATTCATGCGCGGCGAGCCGATAAAGCCCGCCACGAAGCGGCTCTTTGGCCGGTGATACAACTCGAGCGGCGTGCCCACCTGCGCGATGCTGCCGTAGCGCTCTGTATCCTTGCCGGCATGCAGCAGAACGATGCGATCCGCGAGCGTCATCGCCTCGATCTGGTCGTGCGTCACGTACACTACGCTCGCCTTCGCGAACTGCTTGTGCAGGCGTGCGATTTCGATGCGCGTCTGGCCGCGCAGCGTGGCGTCGAGAT
Source organism: uncultured Paraburkholderia sp. (assembly GCA_937917025.1). Classification (GTDB taxonomy): domain Bacteria; phylum Pseudomonadota; class Gammaproteobacteria; order Burkholderiales; family Burkholderiaceae; genus Paraburkholderia. Next base: position 775 of record CALFSF010000061.1, on the reverse strand, counting down.
TCGACAGCGGTTCGTCGAAGAGAAACACACCGGGTTCACGCACGATCGCGCGGCCGATCGCAACACGCTGACGCTGGCCGCCGGAAAGCGCTCGCGGCTTGCGGTCGAGCAGCGCTTCGAGTTGCAGCACGCGCGCGGCTTCCTTCACCCTGCGATCGATTTCGTCTTTCGGCTTTTTCGCGAGCTTCAGGCCAAACGCCATGTTTTCGAACACGGTCATGTGCGGAAACAGCGCGTAGCTCTGGAACACCATCGCGACGCCGCGTTCGGCGGCGGGCACGTCGTTCATGATCCGGCCACCGATGTGCAGATCGCCGTCGGTGACGTCCTCCAGACCCGCGATCATCCGCAGCAACGTCGACTTGCCACAGCCCGACGGCCCGAGGAACACGCAGAATTCGTTTTCGCCAATCTCCAGGTCCACGCCGCGAATGACCGGCGGGTGTTCGCCGTACGCTTTGTGCACTGCCTTCAACGAGATGCTGGCCATTGCCCTGCCTCCATGTTCTAATGCGTCACAACAGGAGGTTAAGCGCTTAATCAAGCGGCAGAGAAAAAGACGACTGGAACCCAATCGCCTGATCTTGCGCTGTCTCCGGTATGTTCTGTTTCAACGACTCTATCGCGACCGCTGTCGTTGTTGCAAATGTCAGGATGCCATCCCATATGTCAGGCCGTCAATAACCACACTGAACGAAGTCGCCGCGCACGCGGGGGTCACGCCCGCGACGGTCTCCCACGTATTGCGTAACCGCGGACGGGTCCGCGCGGCCAC
>CALFSF010000060.1 GCA_937917025.1 uncultured Paraburkholderia sp. | reverse complement strand
CAGAGTTCGCGCTTTAGCGCGCTACTCTGGTCCCATGCAAGATGGTTGCTGATTGCCGCCAGGCTCCTTGCCCGGGTTAAGTTGATGGTGGCAGGGCGGCACCGCACTAGCAAGAGCAACTAAGTTCATATATCGTTGCTTTGCAGGCAACACTAAACGCCGTCCCCGGAGCGATGAAATGAGAGAAATCAACCAGCAGCGTCTGCGCTATTTCCATGAAGTGCTCGCTCACGGCACCATCCGCGGCGCTGCCGACCACATCAATACGTCGCCCTCCGTCATCACGCGGCAGATCAAGCTGCTCGAAGACGAACTGGGCGCCGTGCTGTTCGAACGCGTGGCGCGCGGTGTCAGGCCGACGGAGGCCGCGGCGCATCTGCTAGAGTTCTGGCGAGGCTACCGGTCGCAGCAGGAAAAGCTCGAAGACCATTTGCACGCGCTGAGGGAGTTGCAGGAGGGGCACATCCAGCTGGCCGTCAGCGAAGGTTTCGTCGACACCTTCGTCGACGACGTGCTGGCGCCGTTCTCTACACGTTATCCGGGACTGGAAATCAGCATGACCATGCTGGCAGTGGACGCCTTGCTGGACGAAGTGGCGGAAAACCGGGCTCACATTGGCCTCGCCTATAATCCGCCGCCGCATGCGCACATCGAGTATCGGGCCAGTTCTCCGCAGCCCGTCGTGCTGTTGCTGCGAAAAGACCACCCTCTCGCCAGACGGAAAGGCCCGGCGAACATCGACGATTTAAGCGCATATCCGCTGGCGCTCATGCCGTCCACGTTCGGCATCGGTCATGTCGTGACGATGCTGGAGCTGGCCGGGAACGTGACGATCCGCCCCACGCTGACGACGAACTCGCTAAGTGCGTTAAAGCGTTTCGTGGCGGCGGACAATTTCATGACGCTGATCGGCGAATTTGCGGCGTACCGCGAACTCGCAACCGACGAGCTCGCCACGGTCCCGATCGCACATCCGCTATGCGAAGGCGCGCAGGCGAGAGTTCTGGTCAAAACCGGCCGGCCGCTCGCCGCGGCGCCGCTCGAACTGCTCAGGTGGATTCAGGAGCGCATGCCGATGTTCGCCACGCCCGACCCGCAAGCGTCGCGAAAGCGAAAGGCTGGCGCACGACGCAACCGCTAGCGGCACCGTACCTGAATCACATTTTATTGACTGATCAGTCTACAACTACTAAGCTGGATATATGGTGAGACCACGTGAATTCGATCGGGACGAAGCCCTGGACCGCGCCATGCGCGTGTTCTGGTCCAGAGGGTACTCGGCAACGTCCACGGAAGATCTGCTCGCGGCCATGGAAATCGGCCGGCAGAGTCTTTACAACGCGTTCGGCGACAAGCGCAAGCTCTACCTCGAAGCGCTGGACCGCTATCACCAGCACAGCATTTCAGGCCATATCGAACGGCGGACACGCGGTGCGTCCGCGCTTGCCGGTATCAAGGTGCTTTTGCTGGGCACGATAGCGGACAACGCCGGCGATCGCGAAAACGGCTGCATGGGTGTGAACAGCGTCGGCGAATTCGGTGCAACGGATGCCGAGGTGAACGCGATCCGGGCCGCGGGCGCGAAACGGCTGAAGCAACCGCTTCTCGCCCGCATCCACGAGGCGCAGCGCAACGGCGAGATCGATCCGCAAATGAATGCGGAAGACGTGGCGCTCTTCATCGGTAGCACCATGCAAAGCATTCAGCTAGGTGCTCGCGGGGGCATGACGCCGACCGCGCTTCGGCGTATGGCGAAATTCGCGGTCGAGAGGCTGACTGTGCGTTCGTAGCGCACGCGGCGCCGTGTCCCCGGCCAATCCAACGCTCTCTACTTGAGGTATTGCAATGAACCGGAAGGACACAGGATCGAGGAAATCCGCAATTGTGTTTGGGGGCTCGCGTGGCATCGGCAGCGCGATCACACGGCGGCTGGCAAAAGACGGCGCGGCGGTGGCGTTCACCTATGCATCCTCGGCCAGCCACGCCGCCGAGGGCGTCTCGGCAATCGAAGCCGGCGGTGGGCCGGCCATCGCGATCAAGGCGGACAGCGCGAATATCGACGAGATCGAAGCGGCCGTCGAACACACGGTCGAGCAGTTCGGCCCGCTCGACATCGCCGTCGTGAACGCAGGGATTCTGATGCTGGGCGATCTGTCGGAAGTCTCGCCCGGCGATTTCGACCGGATGATCAGCGTGAACGTGCGGGGCGTATTCTTCGCGATTCAGTCGGCCGCGCGGCGCATGCGCGAAGGCGGCCGCATCGTCACGATGGGCAGCAATGCCGCGGTGCGCAGCGGGCACCCGGGGTCCAGCGTCTATTCGCTGACCAAAGCCGCGGTGGCAACGATGGTCAAGGGCATTGCAGTCGATCTGGCGCCGCGCAACATCACCATCAACAACGTCCAGCCGGGGCCGATCGTCACCGATATGACATCCGCTCACCTCGACTATGTCGTGCCGCTCATTCCGCTGCATCGTGCCGGGCACGTCGATGAAGTCGCCGCGCTCGTGTCGTTCCTCGCCAATGGCGAGGCTGCGTATATGACTGGCGCGAGCCTGACGATCGACGGCGGCATGTCGCTTTAGGTTTCAGGCTCCCGCCGGCTCATCCCTGCCGCAGATTCCTCAACGTCAGCCTCGCCTCCAGCCCACCGCCCACGCGGTTGTGAAGCGAGAGCGTCGCGTCCATCGCAAGGGCGAGTTGCCGCGCGATGGCGAGCCCGAGACCTGTTCCGCCCGTAGTGCGGTTGCGTGATGCCTCGAGCCGGAAGAACGGCTGGAACACCGCCTCCAGCGATTCCGCGGGGATGCCCGGGCCACGATCCAGCACGCGGATGGTCGTCTGCCCGTCGTGCGGCGCCGCGACGTTGATCTCAGCCGCCCCGCTGAACTTCAGCGCGTTGTCCACCAGATTGCCGACGATGCGGCGCAAAGCCTGTGGACGCGTCATCAGCGGCGCGCCGAATCGTCCCTGCAGCGATACCTGCTGATCGGCATCGACATAATCGCAAACCAGACTGTCGAACAGCGCGTCGGGATCGATGCGGCAAGGCACCTCGGTGGCGCCATGCAGCGTGCGTGCGTAGGTCACGCCCTCCTTCACCAACGCTTCCATCTCCTGCAGATCCTGGCGAAGTTTCGCGGCCTCCGGTTCGCCGTCCATGACATCGACACGCAGACGCATGCGCGTAATCGGCGTTTGCAGGTCGTGCGAAATCGCCGCCAGAATCTGCATGCGCTCGGTCATGTACATCGAGATCCGGTCCTGCATCGAGTTGAACGCCCGGGCGGCACGCGCGATTTCGGACGGCCCGTCTTCCGGCAGCCTGGCCGCTTTCAGATCGGGACCCAGGGTATCGGCCGCCACCGCCAGATCATGCAGCGGGCGCGTCGCAAGCCGTACCGCCAGCCAGCAGCACGCGAGCAGCACGGCCAGTTGCACAATCAATCCCGGCACCAGCCAGCGCGATAACGGGGCGCTCGACATGGGGCGCAGATCGATCGTCAACGGCGTGCCGTCGGTGAGCTTCAGATGGACCTGCAGGCGCTCGCTGTCACCCGGCACTGCATTCACCGTGAGCGGATAGCGGGTTCCGATTCCATCGGAAATGGATTGCGCCACCCGGGCCGAGAGTTTCGCATCGACGGGGCCGCCGGGGACGCCTGGCCCAAGAATGAATTCGTAGCTGCGCCGCTCAAGGCGCGGCAGCCACTGGGCGCGCTCGCCCGGCGGCAGATGATCGAGAAGCGCGACCGAGCTGGTCACCTCACGTTCGATGTAACCCGTCATCACGTTGGTCATCGTCTGGTCGCGTTCGGTCATCGTGAGCCAGAACGACAGGGCCTGCGCCGACGCCAACCCGATAAACAGGATCACCGTCAGTCTCGCGAACAGGGTGCGCGGCCAGTGCAGCCATGCATGCAGGCTCATTGCGGATCCTCGATCGCATTCACGGCCGCGGAAAACACGTAACCCTCGCTGCGCAGCGTCTTGATGTAACGCGGTTCGCGCGCGACATCCCGCAAACGCTGGCGCAAACGGCTGACCATCAGATCGATCGACCGGTCGAACTGGTCGGCCTGGCGCCCCTGCGTCAGGTTGAGCAACTGGTCACGCGTGAGCACCCGTTGCGGATGATCGAGAAACACGCGCAGCAGCCGGTACTCGGCGCCGCTCAGCGCGACCATCGTGCCTTCCGCGTCGAGCAGATGGCGCGCGGTCGTATCGAGCCGCCAGTCGCCGAACGCGAGCATCTGCGCCGACTCGCTCACCTGCATGCCGGGCGGCAGCATGCGCGCGCGGCGCAGCACCGCGCGAATGCGCGCGAGCAGCTCGCGCACAGCGAACGGCTTGGGCAGGTAGTCGTCGGCGCCCATTTCCAGACCGAGGATCCGGTCGGCTTCCTCGTTCCTGGCAGTCAGCATCAGCACGGGCACCGAGCGGAATTTGCCGGCCCGCAGTTCGCGACACAGCACCAGACCGTCTTCGCCCGGCATCATCAGATCGAGGACGATCAGGTCGGGCGCGCCGTGATCCAGCGCGGCATGCATCTGGCGTCCGTTCGCGGCGAGCGACACGCGCATGCCGTTTTTCTCGAGGTAGCCGGCGATCAGTTCGCGGATCCCGCGGTCGTCGTCGACGATCAGCACGCGGTCGGTCGTATCCATCACTGCATCATCTCTTTTGACGTCTCACCTGCACCCGGCTCGTATTGAGCAGCAAACACTGCAACGTATGCTCAACTTCGTCGGCCAGGCGGCGCGACATGGAGCAGGAGATCGCCAGCAACCGTTTCATCCGGCCTCCACGACGGACAGGCTGGCGCC
>CALFSF010000059.1 GCA_937917025.1 uncultured Paraburkholderia sp. | reverse complement strand
AGCCAGGATCGCATAGACAAGGCTGTCGCCGTAAAGCGCGTCGGAGCCGGTGCCCACACCGGGCGGGCGCGCCAATGAACGGGCCAGTGGGCCAAGCGCCGGATCGACACGGAACGCCGGATCCTCAAGACGGAGCGGCGCATCATGCTGCCGCACGCTTTCATATTCGGACTCCACGACGGCCTGCGGGAAAAACAGGTGAACCGCCTCGTTCGGCCCACGGAACCCACAAAGCACACGCTCCCCGGGCGCGGTGAGCTGTATCCCGCCGATGCCGCCGGTGCCCTTGCCCCGCAGGCATTCGTCCTTGTAGCAATCGACGGTCGCCGTGCCAAGCAGAATGCTGACCGTGTAGTGCCCCTCGAATACCGGCGCGACGAGTTTCCGCTCTTCGGTCCGCGCGTCGGTCCAGTGCCCGATGACAACCCGACGGGCATCGTCGCCGCGTTCGGGATCAGGCACTTCCCGCCATATCTGTTCGTCGGCCAGCAGGCGGTCCAATGGCATGGCGGCCTCGCCGGGCCGGCGACATCCGGAAATATGCGACATATACGCTCCCCCATTTGCGGCCGTCCGGCGAATGGATCTCACGCGATGCCGTGCTGGACGCACGGTCGGCCTGCATCCAGGCAACGAAATCATATGGGCGGCGACGGTCCCCGTAGCGGAACAGTTGACGCAGTTCTCCAGGTGTACAGCGCTGCGCTCGCGACTCAACAGGACTCAATAAACATCGCGCACGTAGCGCTTTTCCTTCGTGAGATGGCTGACATACGCGGCCGCCCTGTCGTCGGACATACCGCCGTGTTTCGCGATGACCTCCCTGAGCGCCGCGTCGACATCCTTCGCCATCCGGCTCGCATCGCCGCATACGTAGAAATGGGCACCCTCCTCGAGCCACGCCCATAGTTGCGCGCCATGTTCACGCATGCGGTCCTGCACGTAGATCTTCCCGGCCTGGTCGCGCGAGAACGCGACGTCGAGGCGGCTCAGCAGTCCGCTCTTCTGCATCCCCTCCAGTTCGTCCCGGTAGTAGAAATCCGTTTCGGCGTGCTGCTCGCCGAAGAACAGCCAGTTGCGTCCCGTGTCTGCCTGTGCGCGCCGCTCGTGCAGAAAGCCGCGGAACGGCGCGACCCCGGTTCCCGGACCGATCATGATCATCGGCGTATCGCCCTTGCGGGGCGGACGGAAATGCGCCGACTTCTGCACGAATACCGGCACGCTGACGTGTTCCGCGCGGTCCGCGAGAAAGGTCGACGACACGCCCTTGCGGTGCCGTCGGCCGTTGCTGTAGCGAACCGCCGCCACGGTCAGATGCACTTCGCCCGGATGCGCCTTGGGGCTGGACGCGATGGAATAGAGTCTCGGCTGCAGGCGCTTGAGGATGCCGACCAGATCCGCCGTGGAAAACGCCACCGGGAACTCATGCAGCACATCGGCCAGCTGCTGGCCCCACAGCCACTTCTTGAGATCCGCCTTGCGGTCCTCGGCGAGCAGTTCCCGTAGCGTGCCGTTCGTACTGCGCGATGCGATGAACGCCAGCGCTTCAGGCGTCACGCGCGCGATTTCGAAATGGCTGCCGAGCGCCTGGGCGAGGCCCATCTCGCCCACGCCCGGTATCTCAACCGCGGCATCCCGCGCGAGTCCCGTGAGACCGATGAGCTCATCGACCAGCTCAGGACAGTTGCCCGGCCACACACCGAGCGCATCGCCAACCTCGTATTCAAGCGCCGTGTCCGCCACGGCCAGCGAGAAATAGCGCGTATCCTTCGACGCCCCCTGCCGGTTGAGCCTCAGGTTCTTCAGCAGACGCGACGCGGCCGGCTGCGCCTTCGTCGGCGCGACGCCCGGCAGCGTCTCGGGAATCATGCCGTCGGCGGGAACGGCATATAGCGCCGCGTCCCGCTGCTTGATCTGCGCGATGACCCGCTCGAGCCATGTGTCGGCGGCCGGCTGATATTCCGTGTCGCAGTCGACCCGCTCCAGCAGCCGGCTCGCGCCCAGCTCCGCCATGCGCGCATCGACGTTGCGCCCGTGGCCGCAGAACTGGTCGTAGTTGCGATCGCCAAAGGCCAGCACGGCATAGTGCAGGCCATCGAGGCGCGCCGCGCCCCCGGCCTTCAGCGCATGCCAGAAGTCCTGGCCGTTGTCGGGCGGATCGCCGTCGCCGAAAGTGCTCGTCATCAGGAGCACATACTGCGATTTCGCCAGCGTCGCGACCTGATAGTCCGCCATGCAGGTCATGCGGATTTCGAAACCGGCCTCCATCAGCTTCGTCGCGTAAAGTTCGGTCAACGATTCGATGTTCCCCGTCTGCGATGCCCACAGCAGCGCCACCTTTGGCCGCGTATGGACGATCTGCACCGCCGATGGCTTTTCCGTCATCGCGGGCAAACCCGCCGCCGCATTCAACGCGGGCACGGCTGCGCAAGCATCGGTCCTGCTGAAGAGCCCGGCCAGCACCCCGTTCAGCCACAGGCGCACGGCCGGCGGGACCGGTGCGTCAAGCGGCAGCACCGGGACACCCCCGGTCTTGCCGCCGCCCGATCTCAGCGCGCTGATAAAGCCGGACATATACGCGTGCCCGGCGTCGTCCAGTGAGGGCGCGGGCGCTTCCGGCAGGCCGAGCAGATTGCCTAAAGCATCGATACGGGACATATCAGGTTCCAGGGACAGGCGTGAGGGGATGCCAGCAGTCTCGCGAGTCGTCTGCGCGGCCTGCGTCGCCTCGGGACGGGCGTCTTCCGCCATCGCGGCGCTCGCGCTGGCGACACGGCTGAGCGTCACCGCGCAGAACTTGAACTCGGGCTGCTGCGAAATGGGATCGGTCGCGTCATTGGTGACCGCGTTGATGCACAGGTCGTCGCCGAAGACGTCGTTCCAGTGCATCGGCGCGAAACAGTTGCCAGCGCGCACGCGGTCCGTGACGACCGCGGGGAGCACGGCGCGGCCCCGGCGCGAGCGGATCTCGACACTGTCCCGCTCTCTGATGCCCAGCGCGGCGGCGTCTTCCGGATGAATTTCGACGAACGGCCCGGGGTTGAGCTTGTTGAGCATCGGGACCTTGCCGGTCTTGGTCATCGTGTGCCACTGATGCTGCAGGCGGCCGGTGTTGAGCACGATGGGAAACCCGGGACCGGGCATTTCCGCCGGCTCGGTATGCGGCCGCGCGAAAAACACGGCCTTGCCGTGCGAGGTCGGAAACACCAGACGCGGCCGGCTGCCGTCCGGGTGTTCCTTCAACGTCTGGCTGATGCCGTCGTTGAAATAGCGAATGGGGTTGCGGTCTGCCTTGCCGTCTGGCGCACAGGGCCATTGCAGCGGCGTTTCACGCAGTCTGCGATGGCTGGCGCCGCGCAGGTCATACCCGGTCTTCGGATTCGAAAACAGCACGATCTCGGCGAAGACTTCGTCGGCCGACGCATGGCTGAACGCGTCGGCAAAGCCCATTTCGCAGGCCACGCGCGCGATGATCTGCCAGTCCGGCAGCGCGGCACCGGGCGGCTCGACGGCTTTCTGCATGAGCGTCATGTTGCGCTCGGAATTGATCATGACACCCTCGGCCTCGGCCCACAGCGCGCCGGGCAGCAGGATGTCCGCGTAGCGGTTCGTTTCCGTGTCGAGGAAGGCATCCTGCGTGACGACGAGTTCCGCCGCCTGCAAACCTGCAATCACGTTCTGCCGGTTCGCGACGGTTGCGACCGGATTGGTGCAGATGATCCAGCACGCCTTGATCTCGCCCGCCGCCATGCGCGAGAACATGTCGACGGTGCCCTGCCCGACCTCGGTCCTCAGCGTGCCCTTCGGAATGCGCCACAGGTCCTCGACACGCTCGCGGTCGCCGTCGACCAGCACCGTCCGCTGGCCGGGAAGCCCCGGTCCCATGTAACCCATCTCGCGGCCGCCCATCGCATTGGGCTGGCCGGTGAGCGAGAACGGCCCGCTGCCGGGACGGCAGATCTTTCCGGTCGCGAGATGCAGGTTGCAGAGGGCGTTGGTGTTCCACGTGCCGTGCGTGCTCTGGTTCAGGCCCATGGTCCAGCAGCTCATCCATTCGGGCGCCTCGCCGATCCATTGCGCGGCCTGGCGGATGTCCGCCCCGGCGATGCCGGTGATCCTCGCGACCTTGTCGGGCGTGTAGTCCTCCAGAAAGGACGGCATCCCGTCCCAGCCCTCGGTGTACGCCGCGATGAAGTCCGCATCCGTATGGCCGTTCCTGTGCAGCAGATGCAGCAGGCCGTTGATCAGCGCGAGATCGGTGCCGGGCCGGATCTGCATGAAAAGGCTGGCCTTGTCGGCGGTCGCGTTGCGCCGTGGGTCCACAACGATCAGTTTCGCGCCTGCCTTCACGCGGTCCATCATGCGCAGGAACAGGATCGGATGGCAGTCCGCCATGTTGGCGCCGATCACGAAGAACAGATCGGCCTTGTCGAAATCCTGATACGAACCGGGCGGGCCGTCCGCGCCCAGCGACAGCTTGTAGCCGCTGCCGGCGCTCGCCATGCACAGGCGCGAATTCGATTCGATGTTGTTCGTGCGGACAAAGCCCTTCGCGAGCTTGTTGACGAGATACTGCGCCTCGATCGACATCTGGCCCGACACATAGAACGACAGCGCGTCGGGGCCGTGCGCATCGAGCACGCCGCGCAGGCGCCGGGCGGTGTCGGTGATCGCCTGCGCCATCGGCAGCGGCACGGGATCCTGATCGCGCGCGTGGCGCACGAACGCGCTTTCGAGACGGCCTGATTTGCGCAGGGCGACATGCGCGGACGATCCCTTCGTGCACAGGCGGCCGAAGTTGGTCGGATGCTCCCTGTCGCCCGATACCTTGATGACCTGGCCGCCCTCGACGTGCAGGACCATGCCGCAGCCGACACCGCAGTACGGGCAAACGGTTTTTACGCTGCGGCCCGTCATGCCGCGCGCAGGGTGAAAAGATCGATCCGGGTGGCGCTGTCCATCGCTTCCTCTTGACCAAAAACAAAACGGCGTCCCGCGAAAGTGGCCGGATGGCCGTTTCGGGGGACGCCGTTGCCCAGGAAGCCCGTATTCGGGCGATGCAGTGTGCGGTACGGATGGATCCGCATTGATCCATCGACGCTTCGATATGCAACTGTCATGCCATGCCTTCGCGAGTCCCGCCGAGTCACCGCCGCGCGGCGGGTGGCACCCTCGCCGCGCGTTGCCTCGGCGGGATATCGCGGTGCGTTTTTGATGCACCGCGGCACATCCTGGTGCATTGCAGCACTCCCGTCGTGCGGCCCGATGCGCGGTCGCGAATCGGAGTCGAGCACCCGGGCGCCATCCAATACGACAACTCATGTGCATTTCCCTGGCCGAGATCAAGTTCCGCCTACGCGCTCTTTCGTAGAATCCGGCGGCATGCGCACCTGAGTGCGTGGGTTGCGGATCGCGAAGTGACGGCGAATTCCGCAAGGGCTCAATGAAAAGCAGGCGAATATGATGAACAAGGGAGTCCTTAGAACCAGGGTGCCGATACCCCTCTGGGGCGCGCTGGCCACCTGTCTTTCCGGGTGTAGCAAGCTCGACGTGCTCAACCCGAAAGGCAGCATCGGAGTCGCGGAAAAATCGCTGATCAGCACGGCGACGTTCACGATGTTGATCGTCGTCGTGCCCGTCATCCTGATGACACTATGGTTTTCGTGGCGCTACCGCGCGAGCAATCGCCGGGCGAAGTACGCGCCGAAATGGGCGCATTCCACGGCGATCGAAGTCGTCATCTGGACGGTGCCGTCCATCATCATCCTGTGTCTCGGGGTGCTGACGTGGAAGACGACGCACGAACTCGATCCGTACCGGCCGATCGAGTCGGCGGTCAAGCCGATCAACGTCGAAGTGGTCGCGCTCGACTGGAAATGGCTCTTCATTTATCCGGATCTCGGCATCGCATCGATCAATCAGCTGGCGTTCCCGGTCGGTACGCCGGTGCACTTCATGATCACGTCCGATTCCGTCATGAACTCGTTCTTCATCCCGCAACTGGGCAGCCAGATCTACGCGATGGCGGGAATGCAGACGCAGTTGCACCTGGTTGCGGACGAAGCCGGCGATTACGCCGGCGTGTCGGCCAATTTCAGCGGCAAGGGCTTTTCGGACATGAAGTTCCGCGCGCTCGCCACCAGCCCCGAGCAGTTCAACGCGTGGGTGCAAACGGTCAAGGCGTCGCCGGGCCGGCTCGACATGAACGAATACAACACGGTCGCGCAGCCGGGCGAGAAAGAGCCTGTGCGCTACTTCTCCACGATCGATCCGAAGCTGTTCCACAACATCATCGCGAAATACAACAACGGCAACGTTCTCGATTTGCAGAACAGCAATTGCAGTACGAAGGGGTAACACATGTTCGGAAAACTGACACTTTCGGCGATTCCGTTCGATCAGCCGATCATCATGGGCGCGGGCGCCCTGATGGCGATCCTCGTCATTGCCGCGCTGGCCGCCTTGACGTGGTTCGGCAAGTGGAAATGGCTGTGGAGCGAGTGGATCACCAGCGTCGATCACAAGAAGATCGGCGTGATGTACATCGTGGTCGCCGTGCTGATGCTCGTGCGCGGCTTTGTCGACGCGGTGATGATGCGCCTGCAGCTGGCGCTCGCCTACGACTCGCCGGGCTACCTGCCGCCGCACCACTACGACCAGATCTTCACGGCGCACGGCGTCATCATGATCTTCTTCGTCGCGATGCCGCTGATTACGG
>CALFSF010000058.1 GCA_937917025.1 uncultured Paraburkholderia sp. | reverse complement strand
AAAATGCCGCCCCGCACAGGGGCAACGCTAATAGACCGACATGAATTCAAGGAAAAACCAAAAAACTAAAAAACCTGCCGAAGGCAAAACCCAACAACAGCATCGAGGACAGCATCGTCCTCCCCCACCGCTGTGGAACAGCGAACAACAACATCAGGAAACTCACCGCGGCAGCGGTCCACGAGAAGAGGCAAATCCCGCCTGACATGCCCGCCTTGCCCAAAAAACACCGGCACGACAGTAATTTCCGAACACCCCGCAGCAACCTGCGAAGCAATAGCAGAAGACAAATCCGGCGACATCAGCTCAAGAAAAGCCAGCGAAACAGGCCCGGCATCCCCGCGCGCAGCGGACAACTTCGCCGCGAGGCGTTCAAAAGGCTCAGCCCACCGCGCGTCGCGCGCACCATGCCCGAAGAGAACAATACCGTGCAGTGCCATCATGCGGATTCCGGCAAAAAACCACCGCGCTAGTGTCGATCAACCCACTTCAATCCGACCAACCCAAGCACCAGATAAATCAACCCGGGTGTCGCCGCCGTCAACGGCGCCGGCCACGTATTCAATGTGCCAATGTGCGAGAACAAAGTGTTGAAGAGCTGGAAACTCATCCCAAGCATGATCCCCCCAAACACCTTCACGCCCACCACACCCGCACGCGTATGCAGATACGCAAACGGCAACGACAGCACCAGCATCACGAACACCGCGAACGGATACAGCAGCTTGCGCCACAACGCGATCTGATAACGCTGCGTATCCTGGTGATTCTCCGTCAAATGCTGGATGTAACGGAAAAGATTGAACATCGACATCCGCTCGGGCGAAACCAGCAGCACCGAAAGAATCTGCGGCGTCAACTCGGAACGCAGCGAATACTCAGGTACCGTCACCTGCTTCGCGCGGTACACCGGGTTCAACGCATCGGTCGGCTTCACACCGGCCGGCACGACGTCGATCAACTGCGTATCAGTGACGTCGGTCAGCTCCCAGTGCCCCGGCGGCGCATATCTGCCCGTCTTCGCAATCCGCACGTTGGCCAGACGAAACTGCGAATCGAACTCGTAAATGCGCACGTTGCTGATCGTCGCGTCCGGCCGCAATTCGCCGACGTTCACAAAGCGCGTCACCTGCTCGCCATCCGCGCGCGCGGTCAGCGTGTCCTTCACCCATACGCCCGATGCGAAATTGGTCGACACAGCGGAGCCCAACGCCTCGAGGCGCACGCGCTCCGATAACTGATCGGTGTACGGGCCGACGACTTCGCCGATCAGGTAGGTCAGGAACACCAGCGGAATGCCGATCTTCATCAGCGAGCGCAACGCCTGATTCGTCGCAAGGCCCGATACCCGGAAAATCGTGTACTCGGAATTCGCCGCCATCTGCGCAAACACGTAGATCGCGCTGATCAACGCGGCAACCGGAATGATCTCGTAGAAGCGCGAGGGCGTCTGCAACGCGACGCGCAGCACGGCATAGCTGAACTTGTAGTTGCCGTGGCCGACGGAATTCAGTTCGTTGATCAGGTCGAAAAAGAAAAACAGGCCCGAAAACGCGAACAGAATGAAAATGAACGTGAGGTAGATCTGCCGTGCGAAATACCGCTCATAAATACGCATCGATCAGGCCCCCCGCGACGCACGTTGGAACGTCGCCCGCGTAAACAGCGGACGGTTGCGCACGCGCAGCCAGAACAGGAAGCCGACAATCGCCGCCACGATGACATGCAGCCCGATAATCCCGACCCCAAACGAAAGCCTGCCCTGCTCGATCCAGGATTGCACCACGTTCAGCAGGTTCGAATACGTCAGATAGATCAGCACCGCCATCACCAGATTGATCGTGCGACTGCGTCGCGGGTTCTGGTGCGCAAGCGGAATCGCCAGCAACATCAGGTTGATCGCGATCAGCGGCAGCCCGGCGCGCCACGCGAATTCCGCCAGGTTGTCATTGGTCGGATTGCGCAGCAGGTCGAGCGTCGGCGTGCCGGTCGTCGTGGGTGCGCTCACCACGGGCTGGCTCTGGATCTTCACGCCGTAACGCTCGAATTCCATGATGCGGAAATCCGGATGCCCAGGCTCGCCGTCGTAACGCCGGCCGTTTTCCAGCACGACAAAGCGGTCGCCGTTCTTCTGCGTTTCAGTATGGCCGTTCTTCGACACGATCACGCTGACCTTGCCGTTTTCAGTGCTCGTCACAAAGACGTTCTCGACGTGACCCTGATCGGGCGACATCTTCTCGATGAAGAACACGCGGTGGCTCGCCGGCGATTCGCGGAACTGGCCCGGCGCCAGCATCGACACTTCATCGCGCTGCTGGAAACGCGCGCGGATCAGCTTGCTCTGCTGGTTCGACCACGGCCAGCCGACGAACACGAAGAACATGATGAGAATGACGATCGGCGTCGAAAACACGGCGATCGGCTTGATGAGGCGCGTGAGGCTCACGCCCGACGCGTGCCACACCACCATTTCGGAATCTTTGTACCAGCGCGTGAGGACGAACAGGATCGACACGAAAAGCGTCGCGACGAGCATGATCGCGAGGTAGCCGATCACGGTGAGGCCGATCAGGACCAGGACGTCGCGCGGATCGATCTCGCCCGACGCGGCAAAGCCGACGATGCGGATCATCATCGTCGTCAGCACGAGCGTCAGCAGAACCATGAACACGGCACCAGCCGTATACGCGAGTTCGCGCTGGAGGGAGCGTTCGAAGATCATTGTTGATGAAGAGAGGGCGTGCCCGGGAAGTCGCCCGGGTTGATTGCCGTAACGCCTTCCTTGCAGCCGCCGCAGGAAAAATAGCGGATAATTGCGGCTTTCATCCTAAGCCCAGATTTTATCCGAGGACAAGCGCGATGGACTTTAGCATAAAAGCCTGTGACTGGAGCAAAGGCTCGTCAAACGGCTTCCTGACCGGAAAATCCGATTGCATCGTGATCGGCGTGTTCGAGTCGCAGACGCTTTCTGGTGCCGCTCTGGAAATCGACGTGGCAACCAAAGGCCTCCTCACCCGCATCATCAAGGCGGGCGACATGGACGGCAAGAGCGGCGCCACGCTGTTCCTGCACGAAGTTTCCGGCATCGGCGCGTCCCGCGTGCTGCTCGTCGGTCTCGGCAAACAGGATGCATTCACACAGAAAGCTTACGGCGACGCCGTGCGCGCCGCCTGGCGCGCGCTCCTCACCACGAAGGTCGTGCAGGTCACGTTCACGCTCGCGCAACTGCCGGTGCAGGAACGCACGAGCGACTGGAACGTGCGCGCCGCCATCCTCGCGCTGCGCGAACAGACCTACCGTTTCACGCAGATGAAGAGCAAGCCCGATACCAGCGTGCGGGCGCTCAGGCGCATCGTCTTCAGCGTCGACACCGTCGACGAAAAAGCCGCGAAGCTCGCCGCGAAGCAGGGTGCCGCGCTCGCCAACGGCATGGACCTCACGCGCGACCTCGGCAATCTGCCGAGCAACGTCTGCACGCCGGGCTACCTCGCGAACACCGCGAAGAAGCTCGCGAAAGACTGGAAGCTGAAGCTCGAGGTGCTGGGCGAGAAACAGGCCGAGGCGCTCAAGATGGGCTCGTTCCTGTCGGTCACGCGCGGCTCGGTCGAGCCGGCCCAGTTCATCGTGCTGCAGTACCAGGGCGGTGCCGCGAAAGCCGCGCCGGTCGTGCTGGTCGGCAAGGGCGTCACGTTCGACACCGGCGGCATTTCGCTCAAGCCCGGCGAAGGCATGGACGAAATGAAGTACGACATGTGCGGCGCCGGCTCGGTGCTCGGCACATTGCGCGCGGTCGCGGAAATGGGCCTGAAGATCAACGTCGTCGGCATCATTCCGGCCGTCGAGAACATGCCGTCGGCGACGGCGACGAAGCCGGGCGACATCGTCACCAGCATGTCCGGTCTCACGATCGAAGTGCTGAACACGGACGCCGAAGGCCGCCTCATCCTGTGTGACGCGCTCACGTACGCGAAGCGCTTCAAGCCGGCAGCCGTGATCGATATCGCCACGCTGACGGGCGCCTGCATCATCGCGCTCGGCCATCACAACAGCGGTCTCTTCTCGAAGGACGACGCGCTCGCGGGCGAACTGCTGGACGCGTCGAAGGAAGCGTCCGACCCGGCGTGGCGTCTGCCGCTCGACGACGAGTACCAGGATCAGCTGAAGTCGAATTTCGCGGACATCGCGAACATCGGCGGCCGTCCGGCGGGTAGCGTGACGGCAGCGTGCTTCCTGTCGCGCTTCACCGAAGGCTATCCGTGGGCCCACCTCGACATCGCCGGCACGGCATGGAAGAGCGGCGCGGCGAAAGGCGCGACGGGCCGTCCGGTGCCGCTCCTCGCGCAGTTCCTGATCGACCGCGCGGCGCAATGACGCGTCGCGGCACGAGCATGGGTACCCGTGTGGCAGCGCGGAGCCGGTCATGACGCGGATCGACTTCCACTCGAACGTCGGCGACGCGCTGCAGTATGCGTGCCGCCTGCTGCGCAAGGCGTATCAGGCGGGCCAGCCGACGGTCGTGCTGGCCGACGCCGCGCGGCTGCGCGTCTTCGACGAACAGTTGTGGACGTTCTCGCCGCTCGATTTCGTGCCGCACTGCATGGCCGGCAGCGCGCTCGCCGCCGCCACGCCGATCGTGCTCACCGCGGATCTCGACGATGCGCCGCACCATCAGGTGCTGCTGAACCTGGGTGCCGGCGTGCCGGCGCAGTTCGCGCGGTTCGAGCGGCTGCTCGAAGTGGTCGGCAACGCGCCCGATGAACTGGCGGCCGGCCGGGAACGCTATCGCTTTTACCGCGATCGCGGCTATCCTCTGAACAACTACAAGCAGGGCGGCTGAATTCTGCGTTCGACGCAGGTGCGCGGCGCCCCGGCTTCGACCCATATCGGCTCGCCCGATTCATCGACGGAGTGTATTCGTGTCCCATTCCAGCGACAGCAAAGACAGCCCCGACGAGGCGATTCCGCTCCTGACCGAAGTGCTCGTCAGCGGCAGTCCCACGCGGGGCCATCAGGTGGCGACGCCGGCCGCGCCGGCCGATACGTTCGAAGACGTGCCGGTGCTGGAAGACGTATTTGAAGCGCCTGCGCCGAAGGGTTCAGCGCCTGCGCACCTGCATGCGGAAGACGAAGACGTGCCGGTGCTCGACGACGTGTTCGAAGCACCGTCCCCCGAGGCGGCTCTGGACACGCCTGCGCCTGAAGCAGTGGAAGCACCAGCCGTTGCCGCGCCGCCCGTGACGACCACCGCCGCTGCATCAGCTGCATCAGCTGCATCAACGGCGTCAGCGCAACCGGTTGCCTCGACTGAAGCGCCCCATGCCGCCGCCCCCGACGCCGATGCCCTCGCCGAGCACCTGCGCGGGAAGTTCACGGCTTACCTTCGCGGACCGGGACAGGAAGTGATCGAGGAACGCTGTCGCGCGGCGATGCAGGTCCACGCGACGTGGCTTGTCGGCCAGATCGCGAAGGAAGTGGGCGCGGTGCTCGAAGCACAGATGAGCAAATGGGTGCGCGAAGCGGTGGAAGAAGAGCGCAGGCGCCAGTCCTGAACGTGACTTGCGCGGCCACCGAAAGCGCCGCTCGACGCAAGGCGCGGCCGGATTACTTCAGCGAAAGGATCCAGGTGGCGAGCGCCACGGCCTGATCGGGCGAAAGCTGCGTATTGGCGGGCATCGGCACCGGCCCCCACACGCCCGTGCTGCCTTCGATGATCTTGTGCGACAGATAGGTCACCGCGTTGCTGCGCGTCGCGTAGCGGGTCGCCACGTCGTGCAGCGCCGGCCCCATGAACGGCCGGTTCACCGAGTGGCAGCTCATGCAGTTCTGCGCTCTCGCGAGGGCGAGGCCATCGCCCGGCGGTTCCTGTGCATGCGCCGTTACGCCGACTGCCAGTGCGCCCGCAAGCGCCATTGATGCATACGACTTCCGATTCATTCTGGTCTCCGCCGGTGCGTGTGCCGGACTTTGGGTTGACTTCTTGTCGACGCATTATAAAAGCAAAGGGGCACACGACTCGCCGTGTGCCCCTTTGTGCTGCATGAAGCCGTTCCAGCGGGTCTGGCGGCGCGCCGCCAGACCCAGTCTTCGTTCCTTGCTTCAGCCCGTAATCGCCCCCTTGCTGGCCGGCAGCGCGAGCGCGGCATACTTCGCCAGCACGCCGCGCGTGTAGCGCGGCTTCGGTTGCCGCCATGCCGCGCGGCGGCGCTCCAGTTCGGTCGCATCGACGTTCAGTTCGAGCAGCAGCCGGTGCGCATCGATCGTGATCGAATCGCCTTCGTGTACGAGGCCGATCGTGCCGCCCGCGAACGCTTCCGGCGCGACGTGGCCGACCACCATGCCCCACGTGCCGCCCGAGAAGCGGCCGTCGGTGACGAGGCCCACCGATTCGCCGAGGCCCTGGCCGATCAGCGCGGACGTGGGCGCCAGCATCTCCTGCATGCCCGGTCCGCCGCGCGGGCCCTCGTAGCGGATGACGACGACGTCGCCGGCGCTGATCTTGCCGGCGAGGATCGCGTCCATGCACGCGGGCTCGCTGTCGAACACTCGCGCGGGCCCGGTGATCGACGTCTTCTTGAGGCCGGTGATCTTGGCCACGCAGCCATCCGGGGCGAGATTGCCGCGCAGGATCGCGAGGTGGCCGCTCGCGTACAGCGGGCGGTCGAACGGACGGATCACGTCCTGGTCGGCGCGCGGGTGCACCGCGACGTGCGCGAGCTCGTCGCCGAGCGGGCGGCCGGTGATCGTCATGCAGTCGCCGTTGAGGAGACCCTTGTCGAGCAGCATCCGCAGCACCTGCGGCACGC
>CALFSF010000057.1 GCA_937917025.1 uncultured Paraburkholderia sp. | reverse complement strand
GACGCGCCGTTTCGTTTCGACAGGAAACGCAAAAAACGTGCGCGCGGCGTGTTCCGCTGCATCGATCGCGGATTGCGGCACACCGTGATTCACGACGTAGAAGAAGCCGATCGTCGTGCAGGCGTCGTAAATCTCGCGGCCCACGCGGCTGAGTGACTGCGTATCCTTACCGCCGTGCAGGCCGGCGAGGTCGATGACCGGAATGCGGGTGACAGGTGGCATCGCAACGCTCCGTGAAGGTCCTGCATGCACAGGCTTGACGCCCGGGCGGGAAAAAACATCATGACTTCATCGTTGTATATACCGCCAAAAGCGCCTTCGCAAGGTACACGCAACGCCGGGCGGTAATCAATGATCAGACCGTTCAAGCCGACATGCGCTTTATTTTTTCGCGTCAAAACTGCGGTATATACTGCCTCGCATGGCTCGCGTCGACCCTCATTCGCGCGACACCGCTTTGCCCACCGGAGAATCTCATGAGCATCCTTGCAGGCTGGAAGTGTCGTCTGATGGCGTTGACATTGTGTGCCGCGAGCATCGGCAGCGCGTATGCGGACGACCAACTCGCGAAAGTGAAGAAGGCCGGCGAACTTGTCGTCGGCACGGAAATGCAGTTCGCGCCGTTCGATTTCCTCGAGAACGGCCAGCAGGCAGGTTTCAACAAGGACCTTTTCGCGGAAGTCGGCAAGGAACTCGGCGTGAAGGTCCGCTTCATCGACCTGCCGTGGCCGAGCGTGCTGCCTGGCCTCGAAGCCGGCAAGTTCGACATGGTCGGCGGCCCGCTGACGGTGACGAAGGCGCGCATGGAACGCTACACGTATACCCTTCCCATCGCCGACGCCACCGACGCGCTGCTCAAACGCGCGAACGACACGAGCCTCAAGCAGTCTTCCGATATTGCCGGCAAGACCGTCGGCGCGGGCAAGGGCTCGGCGCAGCTCGACCAGCTGAAGGCCTATGTGGCGACGCTGCCGAAGCCGCCTGAAATCCGCGAATACGTCGACAACAACCAGGCTTACGCCGACCTCGCCGCCGGCCGTATCGCCGCAGTCGCGAACTCGATGACGAACATCGCGTACGTGGCGAAGCAGCGTCCGGAAGCGTTCGCCGTCGTGATGCCGCCGTTCGGCGCGAAGGTGTACTTCGCGTATTGCCTGCGCAAGGACGCGGACAGCAAGTCGCTCGCCGACGCGTTCAACGCGGCGCTCGTGAAGATGCACGGAGACGGCCGCCTCACCGCACTGCAGAAGAAGTGGTTCGGTGTCGCCATGGATGCGCCGACCACGATGCCCACGCCGAACTATTGATGCACTGATGCAATGCGCGGGGCGTGTCCAGCTTGAGCCGCCTGAACGGCACGACACGCATCGCGCAACCCGACTTCGCCTGCAGGTGCCATGTTCAGCCCAACCGTCTTCGCACAGGGCCTGCCGCTGCTGCTTCATGCGGCGCTCGCCACCATCGGCATTTCGCTGACCGGACTTCTGATCGGCTTTTTTGTCGCGGTGGGCGTGTGCTCGGCGCGGCTGTCGGCGCATCGCGCGGCACGCATGTTCGGCGGCGCCTACGTGTTTTTCTTTCGCGGCGTCCCGATGCTGGTGCAGTTGCTGCTCGTCTATTACCTGCTGCCGTTCGTGGGTATCAACGTATCGCCGCTCGTCGCCGCGATCAGCACGGTCTCGCTCTGTTCGGCCTCGTATATCGCGGAGATTCTGCGCGGCGGCTTTCTCAGCATTCCGCCCGGACAGATCGAGGCCGCGCGGATGCTTGGCCTGTCGCCGCTCGACATGTTGCGGCGTATTCAGGTGCCGCAAGCGTTCCGCCTGACACTGCCTTCGCTCGTGAATGAAATGGTGCTGCTCATCAAGGCGTCTTCGCTGATCTCGGTGGTCGGGGTCGCCGAAATCACGCGCACCGCGCAGAACATCGCCGCCAGCACGTACCGGCCGCTCGAAGCGTACGTCGCCGCGGGGCTCATCTATTTCGTGATCTGCGGTGCGCTGTCGCTCGTCGCGCACGCCGCCGAACACCGTTTGCAAAACGCCTGAGGCCATCGCGATGCAGCAGTTCGATCCCACTGTCATCACGCACAATCTCCAGCCGATCGCAGCGGGGCTCCTCACCACGCTCGGCACGTGGATCGCGGGCGTGCTGATCGGCCTCGCGCTCGGATTCGTGATCGCGGTCCTGCAACTCTTCGGCGGGCGCTGGATGCGCGGCGTGCTGCGCGCGTATATCGAACTCTTTCGCGGCACGCCGTTTCTCGTGCAACTGTTTCTGCTCTATTACGGCGGCCCTTCGTTCGGGCTCACGCTCGAACCGATGACCGCCGGCGTGCTCGGCCTGGGTCTTTACGGAAGCGCCTATTTCGCGGAGGCTTTCCGCTCCGGCTTTCAGTCCGTTCCACGCGGCCATCTCGAAGCGGCGTCATGCCTTGGGCTTTCGCGCTGGCAAACGGTCGTGCGTATCCAGGTGCCGCAAATGCTCGTGCTGATCGTGCCCGCGCTCACGAATCTGATCATCGTGCTCAGCAAGGAAACCGCCGTGCTGTCGATCGTGACCGTACCCGAACTCACGTTCGTGCTGACCGGCATCGGTTCGGCCACGTTCGCGTTCGTCGAAACGCTGCTGGTGCTGTGCGTCTGCTATCTCGCGCTGGTCGAACTGACGTCGCGCGCGGGCATGTGGGCCGAACACCGTCTCTCCCGTTTCATGGCATAGAACCTGGCACGACGCCGGACGTCCACATGAATGCAATGACCGACATGCCCTCTTCTCTTTCTTCGGCTGGTTCGTCACGCGCCGCCGCCACACCGCTCATCGAAGTGCGCGACCTGCGCAAGCGCTTCGGCGAAAACGAAGTGCTGCGCGGCGTCGATCTCGCCATCGGAAAATCCGAGGTGGTGTGCATCATCGGGCCGTCGGGTTCGGGCAAGAGCACGCTGCTGCGCTGTCTCGCCGCGCTCGAAACCTACGACCAGGGCGACGTGCGCATCGAGGGCGAACTGCTTGGCTATAGCGAGCGCAACGGCAAACGCGTGCGCGCCTCGCAGGGCGAGATCAATCGCGTGCGGCGCAACGTCGGCATGGTGTTCCAGCAGTTCAACCTGTGGCCGCACATGACGGCGCTCGGCAACGTCATGGAAGCGCTGCGGCGCGTGCGCAACCTGTCGGGCGACGCCGCCCGCACGCGTGCGCTAGCGATGCTCGACACGGTCGGCCTCGCGCACAAGGGCGACGCGTATCCGGCGAAGCTCTCCGGCGGCCAGCAGCAGCGCGTCGCGATTGCCCGCGCGCTTGCAATGGAGCCGCACATCATGCTGTTCGACGAGCCGACCTCCGCGCTCGATCCGGAGCTCGTCGGCGAAGTGCTGCAGGTGATGAAACAGCTCGCGCGCGACGGCATGACGATGGCCGTCGTCACGCATGAAATGGGCTTCGCCGCGCAGGTGGCGGACAAGGTCGTCTTTATCGATGAGGGCCGCATTGCCGTCGAGGGCAATCCGCGCGACGTGTTTCACGATGCGCGGCAACCGCGCCTGCGGCAGTTCCTGCAGAACTACATCGACCGCAACGCGTTCTGGACGCAAAGCAGCGCCGATGGAGAACCCGCGTGAGCAGCGGCGCCTCGCGTAGCGGAAGTGGAAGCGCCGCGGGCGCCACGGCCACGCGCTACGAACAGGTGAAGCGCCATATCCGCGACACGATCGAATCCGGCGCACGCCAGCCGGGCGACCGCATTCCGTCGGAACTCGATCTCGTCGCATCGCTCGGCGTTTCGCGGATGACGGTCAATCGCGCGCTGCGCGAGCTCACGAGCGAGGGATTGCTCACGCGTGTGTCCGGCGTCGGCACGTTCGTCGCCGAAACGAAGCCGCAGTCCACGCTCCTCATGATCGCGCACATCGGCGACGAAATCCGCTCACGCGGCCACGACTACACCTGCGACACGCTGCTCACGCAACGCGAGACCGCGCCAGCCGGCGTATCGAACGCGCTCGGGCTCGCGCCGGGCGCGTCGGTGTTTCATGTGATCTGCGTGCATCGCGAGAACGGCCTGCCGGTGCAGCTGGAAGACCGCTACGTCAATCCGGCGATCGCGCCCGATTTCATCCAGCAGGATTTCTCCGCCATCCGGCCTTCGGAATATCTGTACGCGACGGTTCCGGCCCACGACATCGAACATATCGTCGACGCCGGACTGCCGACGCGCGCCGAAGCCGGGTTGCTCGAAATCGCGCTGGAAGAACCGTGCCTGACGCTCGTGCGACGCACGTGGACGAGCGGTATCGCGGTCACGTACGCACGCTTCGTGCATCCGGGATCGCGTTACCGGCTGGGTTGCCGGTTCACGCCCGGTACGTCGTTACATCAAGGATAAAAGCGAGGCTAAGCGGGTTCAAAGACGTCACACGTGCCCGGCCAGGTGAAAGCGCGAAGCCGGGTGCCACAGGCGCACCGACGTCGCGACATCGTCGCCGACCCACGTCCTGCGCCACAGCATCAGGCACGGCTCGCCGATGTCCATCATCAGATGACGCCGCACGTTGGCGTCCGGCTTCTGTGCGTAGATGCGAAACTCGGCCCGCTGGATCGGCGCGACGCGCACCATGTAGTGATTCGGCGTTTCAAGCGTGAAGTCCTGTTCGAGATAGGCCGGAAACACCTTCGGGTTCACGAAGCGGTCTTCGTACTGGATCGGCTCGCCCTCCTCGGCGTGTACGATGCACGAATGAAACGCGGGGCCCGTGTCGAGTCCGAGCGCTTCGAGCGAAAGCGGATCGTCGTCCGGTTCGAGTGTCAGGAGCCGCGCCGTGTGACGGTGGCCGCGCGCGGCGATCTCGTCGGCGATACTGCGGATCTCCAGCACGGTCGATTCGTAGCGCTGCGGCGCGACGAAGGTACCCGAGCCCTGCACGCGCGTGAGCACACGCTCGGTGGTGAGCTCACGCAGCGCGCGCGAAACCGTCATGCGCGCGACGCCGAATTCCTTCACCAGTTCGGTTTCGGACGGGATCAGGCCGCCCGGCTTCCATACGCCCTCCGCGATGCGCTTCACCACGTAGCGCTTGATCTGCTCATAGGCAGGCAGCGCCTTCATCGATACGGCCGCGGGCGCGCCGTCCGTCCGCTGTTCTTTTAGTTCTGTGCTCTCGTTCAGATTCACGTCGACCTCGTGGGTTGTACGCAAGTGCCGGCGGGCAGGCCGGTTGGGCCGCCGCCGGTCGATCCGGTCGCTCACTGGATCTGGCTCATCGGGCTTGATCGGCCCACGCCAGTCACAGGATGACGATCGTTCGCCGCGATGTTAGCAGCGTTGGAGGTGACGATGTTCGAATTGCTGACGCGTTTGAACGCAGCGGCATCCGCCGCCAGCGTGAGGGGTTCACCCTATGCCTGGCACCAGCCGGTATCTGACCCGCGCGGCGTAGTCCGCATCGCCCGGCAACTGCGCGGCGAGCATGCGCTCTTCCATCACGGCGCGCCATCCGATGCCGGCCACGAGCACCGGCACGCCCATGCCCGCGAGCCACAGCACGGTCTGAACGACGGGCCGCGTGACCATCGTTTCGGCGGCTACGTGCGCGCCGCGCGCCCCTTCACGCGCTCGAACACGGCCGCGATATCGATATCGCCCGTATCGATGCCGAAGAGACCGCGCAGCACGTCGGCGAGCGCGCTCGCATCGCCGATCCGCCGTTCGGTCACGTCGCCCGCTTTCGTGCGCACAGTCAGGCGATCGTCGAAGAGATTCGCGCGGCCTTCCGGCACGACACGCGTCACCACGAGATCCGTCGTGAAGAACGACGTGGGATACGTCGACGTGTACCAGTTGCTTACCTCGTAATCGATCCATTCGACGCGGTTCAGATCGAAGCGATACACCTTCGCCCAGCTGTCGCCCGTCTGGAGTTCGAGGTCGAACGCGCCGTGCGGTGCGTTCGCGAGCCGGAACGGTTCGAGCGTGGTCTGCTGCACGTCGCCTGCGATCAGGCGCAGCGGCGATGTCAGCGTCGCCGCGCCGAAACCGACATCGGCTATCCACGGCGCGCCGTCGAGATCGACGCGCATCAGCATGTGCGTGCGCGCCGGCACGGCGTCCGGATCGCGGCCCCATAACACGCGCGCGATCAGCGGCGTCACGGCAAAACCGAGTTGCATCAGCACGTGCGCGAACAGCCGGTTCTGCTCGAAGCAGTACCCCCCGCGACGACGCACGACCAGCTTGTCGACCACGTCTTCCAGTTCCAGCAAGACACGGCGGCCCGTCAGCGGATCGAGGTTTTCGAATGGAATCGCGTGCGCGTGCAGACGCTGCACGTCGCTCAGGACATCGAGCGTCGGCGTTCGCGGGCCGACGTAGCCGATCCGCGCGAAATAGCGGTCGAGATCGAGTGAAGGGGGCATCGGGGTCTCCTGCCTGTCGAAGCGGAATCAGAATGAGAGAAAGCAGCGCTGAGCAGACTCGAACCGACGCGCTGCGCAAGCAGGCGATCTTAACGCTGTGCGGCGGCGCGCGCTGGCCGGCCCTCCCGTATGCATCACGCGTCGCGCGCGCCGTCCCCCGTGATCACATGCCCTTTAACGCGCCCGTCGCGATGGAAGGCACCGTGATGCCGTGGCTCGACGCGAACTGCACCGCCGCGCTCAACGTCGACATCAACGATTGCAGTTGCCCCGGCGCGGACTGCGCGACATACGAAGCCGCCTGCGCCGTCTGTGGATTGAGACCCGACTGCAGCAGCGAAGACGGGTTCATCTGCCCGACGCTGCCCAGCCCCGACTGCA
>CALFSF010000056.1 GCA_937917025.1 uncultured Paraburkholderia sp. | reverse complement strand
GCGACATCAACATCGGCGAGCCGAAGGCGCTGATCGGCTTCGCCGGCCCGCGCGTGATCGAGCAGACCGTGCGCGAAAAGCTGCCGGAAGGCTTCCAGCGCGCCGAATTCCTGCTGACAAAGGGCGCGATCGACATGATCGTCGACCGTCGCAAGCTGCGCGAGGAAATCGCGCAGCTGATGGCGCTGCTCACGCGCCAGCCGGCTGACGCCGTCGCCTGATCAGGCAACGACGCGCGTGCCGCCCGCTGGCGGCGACGCGCGGCGGATGTAAAAAAAGAAGCGCGCCGCGAGAGCAATCGAGCGGCGCGCTGTCGTTTCCGGGATAATGTTGGCCTTGCTGGTTAACCCGTCTTGTCCGGCTGCAACCGATGACCTCATTTTCGACCCTCGACGCGTGGCTCACGCATCTTGAATCCGCGCATCCTGTCGGCATCGACATGGGTCTCGCCCGCATCAGCCAGGTGCGCGACGCGCTGCAACTCTCGTTCGACTGCCCGGTGATCACGGTCGGCGGCACCAACGGCAAGGGTTCGACGTGCGCGATTCTCGAATCGATCCTGCTGCGCGCGGGGTATAGCGTCGGCTGCCACACGTCGCCGCATCTGCTGACGTTCAACGAACGCGCGCGCCTGAACGGCCAGAACGCGACCGACGCCGAACTGCTGCCGCACTTCGACGCGGTGGAACAGGCGCGCAAGAGCCTGCCCGAGCCCGTCTCGCTCACCTACTTCGAATTCACGACGCTTGCGATCATGCATCTGTTCGCGTCGCGCGGACTGGACGCGGTGATCTTCGAAGTCGGCCTTGGCGGCCGGCTGGACGCGGTCAATATTCTCGATACCGATTGCGCGATCATCACGAGTATCGACATCGATCACACCGATTACCTCGGCGATACGCGCGAAAAGATCGCCTTCGAGAAGGCCGGCATCTTCCGCGCGGGCAAGCCGGCGATCTGCGCCGATCCGGTCCCGCCGCAAACGCTGATCGATCACGCCGAAAAGACGGGCGCCGACCTGTGGCTCTTTGGCCGCGACTTCCGCTACGAAGGGCAGGCGGGCAGCGAGCGCCAGCAGTGGAGCTACGTCGGCCGGACGATGCGGCGCTCGGCGCTTGCGTATCCGGCGCTGCGTGGCGCGAACCAGCTGATCAACACGTCGGCGGCGCTGGCCGGCCTCGAAGCGGTGCGCGACCGCCTGCCGGTTTCCGCGCAGGACATCCGCCTCGGGCTCGCCAACGTCGAGCTGCCGGGCCGTTTTCAGGTGCTGCCGGGGCTGCCGGCGGTCGTGCTGGACGTCGGCCACAATCCGCATGCGGCGGCGGTGCTGGCGCAGAATCTCGGCAATATGGGCTATTTTCCGTACACCTACGCGGTATTTGGCGCGATGCGCGACAAGGACATCGCCGGCATCCTGCAGCATCTGAAGGGCGAGATCGACCACTGGTGCGTGACCAATCTGCCGACGCCGCGCGGCGCCACCGCCGTCGAACTGGAGGCGGCATTGCGCGAAGCGGGTGTTGCGGACGGACCGGACAGCAGCGTGCAACGCTTCGAATCGCCTGCGGAAGCATTTCAGGACGCGCTAAAACGCGTGCCTGACAATGGTAGAATCGTGGTTTTCGGTAGCTTCTATACGGTGGCGGGTGTGATGGCCTACCGTAAATCGCAGCAACACTGAACGCGCGCAGCCTCGAACCAGGCCATTCATGGGAATTTTCTCGTTCGGTAAGAAAGACGACGCGCCCAGCCGGCGTGGCGCAAACTCCAGTTCAAGCAGGGCCACCCGTGGCGAGCGGGTGGAGCGGCGGACCCGCCGCACGGAGCGCTCCAGCGACGCGGATGCGATGCTGCTCGACCCTACACTTCCCGAGAAACAGCGCGCGCGGCGCCGGCTGGTAGGCGCGATCGCGCTGGTGGTGGCCGCCGTCGTCGTATTGCCGATGGTGCTCGATTCGCACCCGAAGCCCGTCACCGACGATATCTCGATCGACATTCCTGCCCGCCCTGCGCCGAAGGCCCACGCGAGCACCGAAGACACGCAGGCAGGTGTCGCGCCGGACAACCCACCGGTTGATACGGCGCTCGCCGCTTCATCGGCCCCGGCACTGGCTGAACCGAAAACGGACACCGTCGCCAAGGCGCCGGCCGCACCGGCCACGAAACAGGCCGCCACGCCAGGCGCGAACGCAAACGCGAACGCCGCGGCGAAACCGGCAAAGCCGCAGGCGCCGGTTGTCGCGGCGAACCCGGCACCTCAGACCAAACCCGCG
>CALFSF010000055.1 GCA_937917025.1 uncultured Paraburkholderia sp. | reverse complement strand
CTTTCCGTGCCTATAATCCGGACCGTCAGAGCGCGTTGTCGAGGGCCGTCAAGTCATTGATGCAGCGCGGAAAATGCACGGGGGAAAGCCCATGGCGGAAGAGAGCACTGAAGAGCTGCGAAGCGTCGAGGAATTGATGCAGCGCATCGCTGAAAATTACGAATCGCTGCCACGCCAGTTGAAGAGCGTCGCGACCTATATCGAGCAGCACAAGTCGAGCGTGATGGTGGATCGCACGAGCGATATCGCGGCGAGTTGCGGCGTGCACCCGTCGGCGGTGGTGCGGTTTGCACAGCGTTTCGGGTTCTCCGGCTTTTCGGACCTGCAGGCGGTGTTTCGTCAGGCCTATACGGGGCAGGGGACGTCGTCGCCCAGTTACCAGCAGCGCATCCGCAAGCTGATCGACGAGAAGCCGGGCGCGTTGTCCGGCGGCGCGGTGGCGCGCGAGTTCGTGGCGGCGTGCCGTGGCGGCCTCGATGAACTCGAGGAGACGCTCGACGACGCGCAGTTCGAAGCCGCCGTCAAGATGCTCCAGCAGGCGGAGAACATTTACGTGATCGGCGTGCGCCGCTCGTTTCCGGTGGCGAGCTATATCGTTTACGCGTTGCAGCACACGCCGAAGCGCGTGCACCTCGTGTCGGGGTTCGGCGGCATGTATCGCGAGCAGATTCGCAGCGTGAAGAAGGGCGACGTGGTGATCGCGATCAGCTTCGCGCCGTACGGCAAGGAAACGCAGTACTGTCTGCGCATCGCACACCATCATCAGGCAAAGACGCTGGTGATCACCGACAGCCAGCTTTCACCGCTGCTGCGTTATGCGAGCGCGCAACTCTATGTGAAGGAAGGGAGCGCGTTCGCGTTCCGTTCGCTCACGAGCACCATCTGTCTGTGCCAGGCGCTCTTTATCGCGCTTGCGTACCGGCTCGAACTGAACGTGGAAGAATCGAAAGATCTTGGAGGCTACGATGACTGAGGCGGTAAAAACGATCGATGTGGCAGTGTTCGGCGCGGGTCGCATCGGCCGGATTCATGCGGCGAACCTCGCGCGGCAACCGGGCGTGCGGCTGAAATACGTCGTCGACGTGAACCGCGCGGCCGCGGCGGCGCTGGCTGAACAGCACGGCGCGCAGGTTGCGGATATCGATGGCGCGATGGGCGATGCGTCGGTGGGCGCGACGGTGATCTGTTCCAGCACGGACACGCACGCCGATCTCATCCTGCAGTCGGCCGCGCAGAAGAAACATGTGTTTTGCGAGAAGCCCGTCGACCTGACGCTGGAGCGCGCGCGGGCGTGTGCCTCGGCGGTCGAACAAGCCGGCGTGGTGTGCATGATCGGTTTTCAGCGCCGCTTCGATCCGACGTTCTCGGCGCTGAAGGCGCGCATCGATGCGGGCGAGATCGGCACGCCGGAAATGCTCGTCGTGACGAGCCGCGATCCGGGCGCGCCGCCGGTCGAGTACATCAAGCATTCGGGCG
>CALFSF010000054.1 GCA_937917025.1 uncultured Paraburkholderia sp. | reverse complement strand
GTGCTCGACGCGATGAAGGCGGGCGCTACGGATTACGTTCCCAAATCGAGCATCTCACCGGAACGGATCGGACAGGCCGTGCGTTCGGCAATACGGCTGGGGAATGCCGAACGCCAGGCAGCCGCGGCGCGCGCCGCCCAGGAGCGGTACGCAGACCAGCTTCGCGGGCTCGCGAACGCGGCAGTAGCAGTCAACAATGCCGAAACCGTTGGCGAGCTGCTGGTCGCGGCGTCGATGCACGCGTGCCTCATCACCGGCGCTCCGGTGGCACGTGCACGACTGTCAGAAGCAGTTGCAGCAGAACTTTCGCACGAAGATGGCGGCGAGGGCTGGTTTTCGAGCGAGGGCGACGGTCCGCATGAGTTGTCGTCGCCGGTAGAGGTGTCGCTTCCGGGGCGCGACGGCGAGCCGATCGGACAGATCATCCTCGATGTCTGGGCCCATCGCGGCGGCGACGATGTGGTGCTCGGTCAGCTTGCGCGTCTCGTTGCGAGCGCACTGGAAAATGTGAGACTGTACCGCGCTGCGCAACGCGCTGCACAGGCGCGCGACGACGTGCTCGCAATCGTCTCACACGACCTGCGCAACCCGCTCCACACAATCGCACTGAGTGCCTCCTATCTGGCCGAAGTCTTTCTCGGCGACCTGCCTGACGCGGCACTGCAGCAGACGCAGATCATCAAGCGCGCGGTGGATCGCGCGAATCGCCTCATTCAGGACCTGCTCGACGTATCGAGGATCGAGGCAGGAGGATTCTCAATTTCCGTTGAACCGGTGTCCCCTCGGACGCTGCTCGCGGAGGCATGCGACGCAATGACGCCGACAGCGGCCGCCGCGCGCGTCACTCTGACGTGTCACGCCGACGATGATTTGCCGGAAGTGATGGCCGATCGCGAACGGCTGCATCAGGTTTTCAGCAACCTCATCGGCAATGCCATCAAGTTTACACCCGTCGACGGAACGATAGAGGTCTGTGCCGTCGCACGCAACCCGTTCAGTGTGCACTTTTCAGTGCGCGACAGCGGTCAGGGAATCAGCGAAGAGAATCTGCCACACGTGTTCGACAGATTCTGGCAGGCGCGTCACACGACGCGTACAGGCGCCGGCCTTGGCCTCGCAATCGCAAAGGGAATCGTCGAGGCACACGACGGATCGATCACTGCGAAAAGCCAGATTACGAAGGGAACGGAAATAGCCTTCGACCTTCCGGCTGCATGATCGCCGGCGAACCCGCGTATCGGGTGCGCCGACTCAGATCGAAGCGCTCTCCGGCACGGGCGAACCGCCATCTATGGCGAGTCGAACCTTTTCCGTAAGCTCCTGAGACGTGAACGGCTTGTCGATGAAGAGGCACCTGGCTTCCGCCAGGCTCGGATGACGTGCTGCCTGCTCCGTATATCCGGACATCAGCAGAACCGCCATGTCCGGATTGCGTTCCCGGATCAACGACACAAGCTCCCGCCCGCTCATACCCGGCATGATCATGTCGCTCACCAGCAAATCGATCTCGGACGCATGACTCTCGTGGATGGCCAGCGCCTCATTTCCATTCGAAGCCGCAAGGACAGCGTAGCCAGCCCGCTCGAGAAGGCGACGCGTAGTCAGGCGAACCGACGGATCATCTTCCACCAGCAGGATCACCTCGGCGCCACGCGACCCAGCGGCGAGCGGCGTCTGCT
>CALFSF010000053.1 GCA_937917025.1 uncultured Paraburkholderia sp. | reverse complement strand
CGCGCCCGTCCCGCGCGCCGTTCAGCCGGCGGCGCGCTCCAGCGCATCGATGAACATACCGGCGACATCGAAACCTGTCTGCTCCATGATCTCGCGAAAGCACGTCGGGCTCGTGACGTTCACTTCAGTCAGCCAGTCGCCGATCGCGTCGAGCCCGACCAGCAGCAAGCCGCGCGCGGCAAGCACCGGGCCGAGCGTATCGGCGATCTCACGATCGCGCGCGGTCAACGGTTGCGCGACGCCCAGGCCGCCCGCCGCCAGATTGCCGCGCACCTCGTTGCCCTGGGGAATCCGCGCGAGCGAATACGGCACAGGCTGGCCGCCGATCAGCAGAATGCGCTTGTCGCCCGCCTTGATCTCGGGGATGAACTTCTGCGCCATCACCGAACGTGCGCCATCGTGGCTCAGCATTTCGATAATCGAGCCGAGGTTCATGCCGTCCGCCTTCACGCGGAACACGCCCATGCCGCCCATGCCGTCGAGCGGCTTCAGGATCACGTCGCCGTGTGCTTCGTGAAACGCGCGCAGACGCGCCGGATCGCGCGTGACCAGGGTGGGCGCGACGAACTGGGGAAACTCGCCGATCGCGAGCTTTTCCGAGTGATCGCGAATCGACTGCGGCTTGTTGAAGATTCGCGCGCCGCCGCGCTCGGCCATTTCCAGCAGCCACGTCGACGTGACGTATTCCATGTCGAACGGCGGATCCTTGCGCATGATCACGGCGCCAAAACTTTTGAGCGAGCGTGCCGCGGCCGGATCGGCGGCGTACCACGTGTCGCGCTTCAGATCCGCGCCGTCGCCGACAATCGCAAAGCGCCGCGCATTCGCCTCGACATCGCCGCCCGTCCACGCCAGATGCTGTGGCTCGCACGCATGCAGCGTATGTCCGCGCCGCGCGGCTTCGGCCATCATCGCGTAGGTCGAATCCTTGTAGATCCTGAAGCGGTCGAGCGGGTCGGCGATAAAGAGAATATCCATGAAGGTCCTGGTGCGCCCGTGCGGGGCGTTGCGTTGATCAGGTCGATCAAGTTGATCGTTCAAACAGCGCGCGGACGACGCGTGGCCGCCCCGCGCGCCAGCCTGTGGAAGCCTTAGACCTGGATCGCTTCCGGATCCGTCTTTTCGAGTTCCACCGATGCGGCCAGCAACCCGAGGCGCGCGACCACGCCATACATATAGAAGCGGTTCGGCGGCGCCGCGCCTGGCTTCGCGTGCGCGTCGGGCAGCGCCGTGTGTTCGAAACCGAGCGGCACGAAGTGCATGCCCGGCGCGTTCAGGTTCTGGTCGCGTTCACGGCTGCCATGCACGCGGTAGAAACCGCCGACCACGTACCGGTCGATCATGTACACGACCGGCTCCGCGACTTCCTCGCCGATGCGCTCGAACGTGTACACGCCTTCCTGAACGATCACGTCGTGCACTTCGAGGCCGTCTTTCGTGGCCGCCATCTTCGCGCGTTCGCGCTTGGTGAGCGCCGCGACTTCCGATGCGTCATGCACGGTCATCACGCCCATGCCATAGGTGCCCGCGTCCGATTTGATGACGACGTACGGCCGTTCGGTGATGCCGTACTCGCGATACTTCTTCGCGATTTTCTTCAGCACGCCGTCGATCGCATCGGCCAGCGCTTCCTCACCGGTGCGCGCCTGAAAATCGACGCCTTCGACGTGCGCGAAGTACGGATTGATCATCCACGGATCGATCTCGACCAGCTTCGCGAACTTCTTCGCGACGTCGTCATAACACGAGAAATGCGTCGATTTGCGGCGTACGGCCCACGCGGCATGCAGCGGCGGCAGCAGGTACTGTTCGTGAAGATTTTCCAGCACGGGCGGGATGCCGCCCGACATGTCATTGTTCAGCAGAATCGAACAGGGATCGAAATTCTTCAGGCCGAGACGACGCTGCGAGCGTTCGAGCGGTTCGATCACGAGCTTCTGTCCGTCGGACAACGCGATCGTCACGGGGCCGGCCACGTTTTCATCGAGCGTGCCGAAGCGCACGTTCAGGCCGGCCTGACGCATGATCGTCGCGAGCCGCGCGACATTCTCCAGATAAAACGCGTTGCGGGTATGGCGCTCCGGAATCACGAGCAGGTTCTTCGCGTCCGGGCAGATCTTTTCGATCGATGCCATCGCGGCCTGCACGGCGAGCGGCAGCGTTTCCTGCGGCAGATTGTTGAAGGCGCCGGGAAACAGGTTCGTATCGACCGGCGCGAGCTTGAAACCCGCGTTACGCAGATCGACCGAGCAATAGAACGGCGGCGTATGTTCCTGCCATTCGAGGCGGAACCAGCGTTCGATGGCGGGCGTCGCGTCGAGGATCTTCCGCTCGAGATCGAGCAGCGGGCCGTTTAACGCCGTAACTAGGTGCGGAACCATTGATCACTCGCAGACTGGAGAAAAAAGATTGTAGAGCAAATGCCCAGCCCATTTGGGGATGGTTTCTCCAAACGCAAGTTTCGCTATGGATGCATTCCGGCTATCGCATCGATAGCCGGCAGTCCGTGCTGTTTTCGGGATGAAGCGGAAATGGCCTGATAAAGAAAAAGACCCGCCGTGAGGCGGGCCAAAAGTCGCTGTTGCTTGTCCCTTGCGGAATAACCTCTCGCGTTATTCCACGTGTTCGACGTGCAGTACCACGTCGAGGCCTTCGCGTTCTTCTTCTTCCGTCACGCGCAGACCGATGACCATATCGATGATCTTCAGCAGGATGTAGCTCACCACCCCGCTGTAGATCAGCGTCGTCAGGACGCCCTTGGCCTGCAGAACGACGCTGCCGTCCGCGCCGCCGATGTCCTTGACCGCGAACACACCCGTCAGCAGCGCACCCACGATACCGCCGATGCAATGCACGCCGAACGCGTCGAGCGAGTCGTCGTAGCCGAGCTTGTGCTTGAGCCACGTTGCCGACCAGAAGCAGACCACGCCAGCCACGAGGCCGATCACGAGCGAACCCGTCACGCCGACGAAGCCCGATGCCGGCGTAATGGCGACGAGACCCGCCACCGCACCCGACACGATGCCGAGCACCGAAGGCTTGCCCTTCGTGATCCATTCAGCAAACATCCAGCCGAGTGCGGCCATGGCCGTCGCGACCTGGGTGGCGAGCATCGCGAAGCCGGCACGGCCGTCAGCCGCCAGTGCCGAACCCGCGTTGAAGCCGAACCAGCCGACCCACAGCATCGCGCCACCGATCAGCGTGAGCGTCAGGTTGTGCGGCGCCATCGCTTCCTTGCCGAAGCCCACGCGCTTGCCGAGCACCAGACAGCACACCAGACCCGCGATACCGGCGTTGATGTGGACCACCGTGCCGCCCGCGAAGTCGAGGATGCCCGCGCTGGCGAGCCAGCCTGTCGGTTCCCAGACCATGTGAGCGATCGGCGAATAGACGATGATCGACCAGAGCGTCATGAACACGAGCATCGCGGAAAACTTCATGCGATCGGCGAAGGCGCCCGTGATCAGGGCCGGCGTGATGATCGCGAACGTCATCTGATAGACGAAGTAGACCGATTCGGGGATCGTCGGCGCCAGATGGCTGACGGTCAGCGTCGTGGCCTTGTCACCCTTGATGTAGTTCATGCCCGACAGGAACACGCGGGAGAAGCCCCCCAGGAACGAGCCGCCCGGTGTGAACGCGAGGCTGTAGCCGACGACCGTCCAGACGATCGTCACGACGCAGGTGATCGCGAAGCTTTGCATCAGCGTGGCCAGCACGTTCTTCTTGCGGACCATGCCGCCGTAGAACAGGGCGAGACCCGGGATCGTCATGAACAGCACGAGTGCGCTCGAAGTCAGCATCCAGGCGGTGTCGCCCGAACTGATCTTCGACGAATCGACCGAGAACGGCGCGCTCGGCGCTGCCGGAGCAGCGTCAGAAGCGGCCGCTGGCGCCGATGCGTCGGCGGCCGGTGCGGCGGCCGGTGCTGCTGAGGCGTCGGCGGCCGGTGCGGCCGATGCTTCCGGAGCCGGTGCGGCGGCCGTCGTATCCGAAGCGGCAACCGACGCTGCGGCGGGTGCGGACGCATCGTCCGCGAGGGCGGCCCCGATGCCACCCGCCATCAGCGAGCCGGCCACCAGCAAGGACATCAATAATTTGCGCATCTCTATTTCCTCTTGTCGCTGTTTTTTTGTTACAGGGCGTCCGCGCCGGTCTCCCCGGTACGAATCCGGATCACCTGTTCGATCGGCGTGACAAAAATCTTGCCGTCGCCGATCTTGCCGGTGCGCGCGGCACGTTCGAGGGCCTCGATCGCCTGGTCGACGATGTCGTCCGAGACGGCCGCCTCGATCTTCACCTTCGGCAGAAAATCAACGACGTACTCGGCGCCGCGATACAGTTCGGTATGACCTTTCTGGCGCCCGAAGCCTTTCACTTCGGTCACCGTGATGCCGGAGACGCCGATGGCCGACAAGGCTTCGCGCGCCTCATCGAGCTTGAACGGCTTGATGATTGCGGTAATGAGTTTCATGAAATCCTCGCTGTGGTTGCTAAACCTTGTATGCGTGTGCCGTTGCGTCGACTGGCGGGTACTCGCGCAACCGCGTCGAGGCGCCACCGGCAAATCTTCCCGGCAGAGCGCGCGGGCCAGTAAAAGCAACTCGCATGCCATGTTGAAACAGGGCGAACAGCGTGGCCGTGCGCGGAACGTTTGCGCACTACGGCCCTGGCCGGACGGCTAACGTTCGGGGACCCCGGTGGCGCGACCAGAGGATCGTTGCTAGAGTGTCCGCAGGCTCCACGGACCGGACCGCACCAAAGGCGCACATCCAGTCGGGAAGCGAGACTGCGCATGCACCACGTTCGACCATCGGTCAACGCGGGGCACAGACGTAACGACTCATGCACATTTCTTGTGCAATCAAGGGGAACACCGATGAAACAACCGAACGACGTCTTCAACGATTTCCAGGCGCGAATGAGCGACCTGCTGAAGAACTCGCCGGCGAAGGACGTTGAAAAGAATGTGAGGGCGATGCTGTCGCAAGGCTTTTCGAAGCTGGATCTCGTCACGCGCGAGGAATTCGACACGCAAACCCAGGTGCTGGTGCGCACGCGCGCCCGTCTGGAAGAGCTGGAGCGCCGCGTGGCCGAGCTCGAGCAGAAGCTGCCGGTCACGCCGGCACCGTGAACATGACGTGAACTGAACTGGATTGAGCATCACCGGCAAGCGAGCCGCGTCGTCTCACCAGCATGAGCGTTTTAGCGTTTGACGGCGGATGCGCGCAACGCGCGTCGCCCGACGGGGAGAAAACATGTCGCTTGCCGTGGTGCGCAGTCGCGCGCCGGCCTCTGGCCGCGCGCCCGAAGTAACGGTCGAGGTCCACCTCGCCAACGGATTACCCTCTTTTTCGATTGTCGGCCTGCCCGATCTCGAAGTCCGCGAAAGCCGCGAACGCGTGCGCGCCGCGCTGCAGAACTGCAACTTCGACTTCCCCGTCCGGCGCATCACCGTCAATCTGGCGCCAGCCGATCTTCCCAAGGAGTCCGGCCGCTTCGATCTGCCGATTGCGCTCGGCATTCTCGCGGCGAGCGGACAGATTCCCGTCGATTCGCTGAACCAGCGAGAGTTCGCGGGCGAACTCTCGCTGACCGGCGCGTTACGGCCGATGCGCGGCGCGTTCGCCATGGCGTGCGGCACGGCGCGCGCGGGCGCGCAGTCGGAACGCACGCCTGAGCTGTATCTGCCGGCGGGCAGCGCGAACGAGGCGGCGCTCGTGCCGGGCGTCGACGTCTATGGCGCGCCCGACCTGCC
Source organism: uncultured Paraburkholderia sp. (assembly GCA_937917025.1). Classification (GTDB taxonomy): domain Bacteria; phylum Pseudomonadota; class Gammaproteobacteria; order Burkholderiales; family Burkholderiaceae; genus Paraburkholderia. The sequence goes on along the minus strand of CALFSF010000053.1, from coordinate 7,574 downwards.
CTCACTCTGCGCCCATCTGGCCGGTGAGCCGGACCAGCGGCTGTCGCCGGTCTGCGCACCCGAGGTGCTGCCCGGCGAGGCCGCCGCGTATCCGGACATGGCGGAAGTGATCGGCCAGCGCGGCGCGCGGCGGGCACTCGAAGTCGCGGCGGCGGGCGGCCATCATGTCTTGATGGTGGGCCCTCCGGGTGCGGGCAAATCGATGCTGGCCGCGCGCCTGCCGAGCCTTTTGCCGCCCATGACCGATGACGAGGCACTCGCTTCGGCCGCGCTGCTTTCGGCAAGCGCCTCCGGATTTTCGCCGGCCCACTGGCGCAAGCGCCCGTTTCGCGCGCCGCATCACTCTTCGAGCGCGGCCGCGCTCGTTGGCGGACGCAATCCACCGCAACCTGGCGAAATCACGCTGTCGCATCTCGGCGTGTTGTTCCTCGACGAGATTCCCGAGTTCGATCGCCATGTGCTGGAGACGCTGCGTGAGCCGCTCGAAGCGGGGCGCATCACGATTTCACGCGCCGCGTTGCAGGCGGATTTTCCGGCCGCCTGCCAGTTGATTGCCGCGATGAATCCGTGCCCGTGCGGCTGGCGCGGTGACCCGAACGGCCGCTGCCGCTGCACGCCCGAAATCGCCGGGCGCTATTTGCGCAAGCTCTCGGGGCCGCTGCTCGACCGGATCGACATCCAGATCGAGATACCCGCGCTGACGCCGGCGGAGTTGTCCGCCCGTGCCGCCGAACCCGGCGAAACGAGTGCGATGATCGCGGAACGGGTGCGCGCGGCGCGCGAGCGGCAACTACGCCGGCAGGGCAAGACCAACCGCGAACTGAGCGGTCGCGAAGCCGATCAGGTCTGTCGGCCGGGCGCGGCGGGCGAGGCGCTGTTACGCGAGGCCGGTGAGCGTTTTGGCTGGTCTGCGCGCGCCTATTACCGCGTGCTGAAAGTGGCGCGCACGATCGCTGATCTCGCCGGCGCTGAAACACCAGATGCGGGCCAGATCGCGGAAGCGATCCAGTACCGGCGCGCATTCGCACCGGTATAAAGTAAAAAAACGGCTGTCAAGACTTGACTTATGCACACGCCTCTCTCTCGCATACCTTTTGATACATTTGAAAGGTGGCGCTGTAGGGCATTGCCGAACACATTGATTCAATTGAATTTTTTGATTTGCCGAGATCGCGGGCAAACTAACAGCAAGCCCACAGGACGGGCCTGTGCGCGACAACAAACAGAGTTTTCAACAATGTTATCCACAGGTCCTGTGGGTAACAAAAAAAGCTCCATGAAATCCGGCGATTAGCGCCGTCTTCTGCGAAGGAACTTTCACTCCGTCCGGTACTCGGCAGACGCGGAAACGGCAATTCCTTCCGCTTCAATAAAGTTTGAAGGACTGGAAAAACTGGTCGAGCTGCTCCGCCGGCAGTTCGCGATCGGCGATGACAGCGGCCTGGTACACACGCTGCCCACGCACGACGAGCCGCGCATGCAGCGTCCGCGTTTCCTGCTGCGGGCCGGCCTTGCCGCTGAAGGCCATTTCGATGCCAGGTACCTGCCCGCCCGCCGCCAGTGGAATTTGCGTCGCGTGGTATTCCGGCGTTGCGCCCAGATTGCGCGCGAGGCCAGTGCGCAGGAAGTCGAGCGCCGCTTGCTGCATCCGCGGGTTGTCGCCCGGCAGCATGACTGTGCCGACCGCGAACACGGCGTGGCCGGCTTCGGCGGTCTGCATGCGCATCTTCATCTGCGTGCCGCCGATGTCGATCGTGCGCTCGTCGGTGCCGGGTTTGGCGGGCAGATCGACGGTGTAGCCGTTGTCGTCGTTCATGATCGTGCGCCAGTCGAATGTCGGCGAACACGCCATCAGGACCGCGCCGGCAACCAGCGCGCCGACTGCGGCGCGAGCCCTACGCGACAGGTTCGGCGCGGCACGCGCGGCGCGGCGGGACGCAAAACGGGGAGCAAAGCGGAGGAAGAATCGGGACGGACTGAACGCTGATCGATGCATGTGACAGTTTATAAGTGCGGGAAGCGGGCAAACGGCGGAAACAAACCGTCATTATCCGCTGTCGGGCGGCGTCCTGCCGCCAGGCAGGTTTGACGCTACAATACCGAGATAAAGACGCTGCAGAGTGCCTGCGGCTTACGCCTTTTCGCATTTCCGCGCCCCTGCGCGCCCCTGAGGTCCGTTCATGAGCCCCACTCCTGCTTCCCGCCGCGCCAGCCCGGTTCGCTACATCGCGATCGCGGTCGTCGCCGGTGCGATCGCGATTGCCGGTTACTTTGCGTTCGGCAGCCAGCAACACGTGCCGGATGCGACGTTCACGCTGCTGTCCGGCCAGAAAGTGTCGACCGCCGATCTGAAAGGCAAGGTCTATCTGGTCAACTTCTGGGCGACGAGTTGCGACACCTGCATGAAAGAAATGCCGCAGATGATCAACACGTACAACCGGTACAAGGGCAAGGGCCTCGAGTTCGTCGCGGTGGCGATGAATTACGACGCGCCGATGTACGTGGCGAACTACTCGCAAACGCGTCAGCTGCCGTTCAAGGTTGCAATGGACGACGGCTCGGCCGCAAAGCAGTTCGGCAATGTCCAGTTGACGCCGACAACGTTCCTCATCGATCGCAACGGCAAGATCCTGAAGCGCTATGTCGGCGAGCCTGAGTTCGGCGAGCTCGACAAGCTGCTCGACAAGGCACTGGCAACCTGATCCGGTCGCCGGTCACGCATTAACCTGATCGGCCGGTGTGCGCGACGACATAAAAGACCTTCACGTCGTCGCGGTTTAACGTCCTCCCTGCCTCATCCCGGAAGCCCCATCGCGCATTCCGGCACGCGCCTCGCCCGCATCGGCGTCCATTCGCGACGCATCGCGCCCCCAGCCTCACCGCTCGTTTTCACCCCGCGCCGTCAGGCCATATCGCTTGATCTTTTCGTAGAGCGTCGCCTTGCCCAGTTGCAGGCGATCCGCGGCCATCGACACCACGCCGCCCATCTGCTCCAGCGCCTCCGCGATCACCGTCCGCTCGAATTGCTCGACGCGCTCCTTCAGCGATTGCGTCGTGGCGCCGTCCGCGGAAGACCCGACCGTCTCGTCGGCGACGCCGAGCACGAAGCGGTCCGCGGCGTTACGCAGTTCGCGCACGTTGCCGGGCCACTCGCGCTGCATGAGGCTCGTACGCTGACGGTCGGTGAGAATGGGCGCCGGCCGCTGATAACGCACCGCGGCGCCAAGCAGAAAATGCTCGAAGAGCGGCAGGATGTCCTCGCGACGCTCCGACAGCGGCGGCAACGCGATCGTCACCACGTTCAGCCTGTACAGCAGATCGCGCCGGAAGGTGCCCGCCGCGACGTGGTCGGTCATCTCGCCCTTCGCCGCCGCGATCACGCGACAGTTCACGCGCACAGGCTGGTTCGAGCCGAGCCGCTCCAGCACGCCGTCCTGCAGCACGCGCAGAAGCTTGACCTGCAGCGCAAGCGGCATGCTTTCCACTTCGTCGAGAAAGAGCGTGCCGCCCGACGCATGTTCGAGCTTGCCGATCCGGCGTTTGGCCGCGCCGGTAAACGCGCCGGGCTCGTAGCCGAACATCTCCGACTCGAACATCGGCTCCGGCAACGCGCCGCAATTCACCGCGATGAACGGCTTGTCGCGCCTCGGCGACAGGTCGTGCAGGCTGCGCGCGATCAACTCCTTGCCGGCGCCCGTGTCGCCGTTGATCAGCACGGACGCATCCGTCGGCGCGACGTTCGCGATCAGCCGCCGGACCTGCTCGATCGCGGGACTGCGCCCGATGATGCCCGGCGCCAGCGTGTCCTGGCCCGCCAGTTCCCGCCGCAACGCCAGATTCTCCAGCACCAGCTTGCGCCGCTCGAGCGCGCGTCGCACGGTTTCGATCAGACGCTCCGAGGCGAACGGCTTTTCGATAAAGTCGTACGCGCCATCGCGCATCGCCTGCACGGCCATCGAGATGTCGCCGTGGCCGGTGACGAGGATCACGGGGACGTCGGGCGCACGCTCCTGGCATTGCGCGAGCAGGTCGAGCCCGCTTGCGCCCGGCAGACGGATATCGCTCACGATCACGCCGGGGAAATCCGCGCGAATCGCCCGCGCGGCGGATTCGACCGACGCGTGCCCCGCGACCTCGAAGCCCGCCAGTTGCAGACTCTGAACGCTCGCGCGCCGCACGAGCTCGTCGTCTTCGATATAGACCACCTGCAAACCACTGTTGCTCATAGCATTGCCACCTGAAGCCACTGAATTCATGAACCGGACGCCACGGCCGGCGCCGGATGCACCTGCGCACGGCGCAGCGTCAGCACGAACATCGCGCCGCCGTCCGGCGCGTTGCGCGCGACGAGCGAGCCGCCGCAGTCGCGCGCGATCGACGACGAGATCGCCAGACCCAATCCCAGCCCCTGCCCCATTTCCTTCGTCGTGAAAAACGGTTCGAAGAGACGCGGCAGCACGTCGTCCGGAATACCAGGGCCGTTGTCATGCACGACGATCAGCAGCGTCGTCTCACTCACCTCGATATCGATGTCGATGCGCGGCGACGGCAAGCCGGCCACCACGTCGAGCGCATTTGCGAGCAGGTTGATCAGCACCTGTTCGAGCCGCAGATCGTCGCAGTTCGCGATAAGCGCCGGATGTTCATCCTCGCTGTCGAAGCGCTGCGTGCGCCCCGTAACGGTGTCGGTCAGCGACAGCTGCACCGTTACGTCCTGCAGACGTTTCTGTAACAGCACCAGCACGTTACGCAGCGCGCGCGCGACCGGCGCACGCGCGCTGCGCGGCCGCGCCCGGCCGACGAACAGCTTCAGCTGGTTGGTGATCTTGCCCATGCGCTCGGTCAGCGACGCGATCGCCTCCAGATTTTCGCGCGCGGACACCTGGTCGCCGCGTTCGAGCAGCACGCGCGTGTTGTCCGAAAAGCCGCGCAGCGCGGCAAGCGGCTGGTTGAGTTCGTGCGTGATGCCCGCGGCCATCTGGCCCAGGGCGGCGAGCTTGCTCGTCTGGATCAGCTCTTCGTGCGCCGCGCGCAGTTCCTGCTCGGCGCGCGTGCGTTCGGCGACTTCCTTCTGAAGCTGCTCGTTGGCCTGCGACAGATCGGCCGTGCGTTCAGCGACGCGCTGGTTCAGTTCCGCATACGCCTTTTGCAGCAGCGCGCGGCTGCGCATCACTTCGCGAACGCGCGCGCGGCGCATGCGCCAGTAGAACGCGAGAAGACACAGCGACACATAACAGAGGCCCGTCACGATCGACGCGTTGCGCGCGTCGGCATTGACCGGATCGATCGGCGCCATCGTGATCAGATGCCAGTCCGGCTCGCCGATCCCGCGACGTGTCGCCAGAAACCGCTGCGCGCCGCGTCCGCCGCCCACGCGCACGATCTGCGCACCGCCTTCCAGCGTGCGCTCGATCGTGACGGGCAGCGCCGCGATCGGCTGCTGCGCGTATTGCCGCGTCTGCCAGATCACGTCGGCGATCGCGCCCGACAACGGCCGCACCGTGTGGTATTTCCATGCCGGCACGGACGACAGAAAGATCACGCCGTGATCGTCGGTGACGACGAGCGGCTCGGATGAGTCGGCGCCCTGCAGCCATTCGAGACTCAGCTTGACGACCGCGACGCCGACAATGCGTCCGTCGCGCAGCACCGGCTGCGAAATGTAGTACCCCGGATCGTGCGAGGTCGTGCCGATGCCGAAAAAGCGCCCGACGCCGCCTTTCATCGCATCGATGAAATACGGACGGAACAGATATTCCGCGCCGACGAAACTGTCGGCGCCACCGCGCCAGTTACTCGCCGCAACGCAGATGCCGTCCGCGCGGATGATGTACGTCGCGGTTGCCCGCGCGCGTTGATTGAGGTCTTCGAGATAACGGTTCGCGCGCTCGACCAGAACCGGGCTGGGCGCGTCGAGGACTTCCTGGACGAACGGATGACCCGCCAGCAGGTAAGGCAGCGATTCGTAGCGATCGAGTGTGCTTTTCAGCGTGTTCGTGGTGCGATCGACGCGCACCGCGGCGTTGCGCCGCAGCGTGTCGATGCCGTGCCGCCAGGTGATCGTCCACGTGAGACCGCACGCCGCGATGAGCCCCGCGGCGAGCGCAACGAAGATCAGCAGACGACGCGTCACGATAGCGATGTCCAGTCCGGCATGCGGAGGAGTGGGATCGGCTATTGTGGCATACCGTGACGCATCGCCCGCCGGTTGGGCGGACGGCAGCGCGGAGCGCGCCGCCGTCTTCATGACATCAGGCTCCGGCTGTTTCGCGATCGGTGACAGACGTCTCGCCGCGAATCACCGAATTCAGCTTCGCACGGTCCAGCTCCTTCTCCCACGCCGCCACGACAACCGTTGCCACGCCGTTGCCTACGATGTTCGTCAGCGCGCGGCATTCGCTCATGAAGCGGTCGATGCCGAGAATCAGCACCATGCCCGACAGCGGGATCGTCGGCACGACAGCGAGCGTCGCGGCCAGTGTGATGAAGCCGGCGCCCGTCACGCCGCTTGCGCCCTTCGACGTCAGCATCGTGACGGCGAGCAGCGTGAGCTGCTGGCCCCACGTGAGATCGATGTTGGTCGCCTGCGCGATGAACAGCACGGCCATCGTCATGTAGATGTTCGTGCCGTCCAGATTGAACGAGTAGCCCGTCGGCACGACGAGACCGACCACCGAGCGCGAGCAGCCGAGCTTTTCGAGCTTCAGCATCAGTTGCGGCAGCGCCGCTTCCGACGAACTCGTGCCCAGCACGATCAGCATCTCTTCCTTGATGTACGCGACAAAGCGGAAGATGTTGAAACCCACGAGCCGCGCGATGATGCCGAGCACGACGATCACGAACACCACCGACGTCAGATAGAACGTGCCGATCAGCTTGAGCATCGGGATCAGCGAACCGATGCCGTACTTTCCGATGGTGAACGCCATCGCGCCGAACGCGCCGATGGGCGCCAGCTTCGTGATGATGCGCACGATGCCGAACAGCACGTGCGACAGACCGTCGATCAGGTTCGTCACGACCTTGCCCTTTTCGCCGGCCGTGGCGAGCACCGAGCCGAACAGCAGCGCGACGAGCAGGATCTGCAGGATTTCGCCTTGCGCGAACGCCGACGAGATCGTGTCCGGAATGATGTGCATCAGGAACTCGACGGTGCTCTGGCCGTGCGCCTTGGCGGCGAACGACGCGACCGACGCGCTGTCGAGCGTCTTCGGATCGATGTTGAAGCCGGCGCCCGGCTTCAGTACGTGCGTGGCGATGAGGCCCAGCACCAGGGCGAACGTCGAAACGATCTCGAAGTACAGGAGCGCCTTGCCGCCTACGCGCCCGACCTTCTTCATGTCTTCCATACCGGCGATGCCAGTCACGACCGTACAGAAGATGATCGGGCCGATCACCATCTTGATGAGCTTGATGAAGCCGTCACCGAGCGGTTTCATGTCGACCGCGAGTGTGGGCCAGTAGTGGCCGAGCACGATCCCGATCAGGATCGCGACGATCACCTGGACGTACAACACTTTATGGATGGGTTTTTTCACGAAGGTGTCTCCTTGCTCTAGTTTGTCGGGCCGTGG
>CALFSF010000052.1 GCA_937917025.1 uncultured Paraburkholderia sp. | reverse complement strand
GCGCAACAAGCACATCGTGCTGATCGACACGATCGGCATGAGCCAGCGCGACCGCTCGGTGTCGGACCAGATCGCGATGCTGTGCGGCACGGGCCAGCCGGTGCAACGTTTGCTGTTGCTGAACGCGACGAGCCACGGCGACACGCTCAACGAAGTGGTGCAGGCCTACCAGAAGTCGCCGGATAACCAGGCGCTCGCCGGCTGCATCCTCACGAAGCTCGATGAAGCGACGAATCTCGGCAGCGTGCTCGACACGGTGATCCGTTACAAGCTGCCGGTGCACTACGTGTCGACCGGCCAGAAGGTGCCGGAGAACCTCTACGTCGCGACGAAGAAATTCCTGATCAAAAGCGCGTTCTGCATTCCGCGCGACGGTTCCCCGTTCGTGCCGCAGGACGACGATATCCCGGCGCTGCTCTCGGCACTGTCGGCGCGTTCGACGGCCGACCTGCACGAGGTTCGCTTTGGATAAGTTCGTGCTCGATCAGGCGGAAGGCTTGCGCCGTCTGCTCAACCGGTCTGGTTCTCGGGTCGTGGCGGTCACGGGCGGCTCGCCCGGCGTCGGTTGCACGACCGCGGTGGTGAATCTCGCGGCCGCGCTCGCGCAGCTGGGCCGCGACGTACTGGTGATCGACGAGCGGTTCGGCAAGAACTCGGTGAACAGCATGCTCGGCGGCGTGCGCGGCGCGGGCAATTTCACCGCGGTCGTGCGCGGCGAGATGGCGCTCGGCGAGGCCGTCGGCCGCCACGAACTGGGCTTTGGCGTGCTCGTCGCCTCGCGCGGCAATCGGGAGGGCTGCACCCCGGAACAGCTCGCGCTGCTGCTCACCGGACCGGCCGACATCGTGCTGATCGACGCGGAACTCGACCGCGACGGCGCGCTGTCGCCGCTCGCGATGCAGGCCAACGACGTGCTGATCGTCACGCGCATCGGCGCGCAGGCGATCACCGACGCGTACGCGTGCATGAAGCGTCTGCATTTCGCGCACGCGATCCCGCAGTTCCGGGTGCTGGTGAATCACGTGCAGAGCGCGGCGGACGCGCACAGCGCGTTCGACAACCTGGCGGGCGTCGCGGGGCGGTATCTGACCGTCGCGCTGGAGCAGGCGGGATGTGTGACGGCCGATCCGCGCATGACGCGGGCCGTGGAGTTGTCGCGCTGCGTCGTCGATGCGTTTCCGTCGACACCGGCCGCGCGCGACTACCGGAAGGTCGCGGGAGAACTGCAGTACTGGCCGATGCGGCCAGCGATGTCGTCGCGAACGCCCAGGGTGGTTTCCGCGACAGTAACAGCGGCGAAACACGCCGACCAACCGTCTGCGCAGCACGCCTGAGAGGCGAAGCGCGGAGACAAGGGGAGCACGATGTACAACGCTCAGGGAAAGATCTCGCAGGCCGACGTCCTGGCAAAATACGCACCGCTGGTGCGGCGCCTCGGCCTGCAGCTCGTCGCGAAGATGCCGGCGAGCGTCGATCTCGACGACCTGATTCAGGCCGGCATGATCGGCCTGCTGGATGCCGCGAGCCGGTACAAGGAAGATCAGGGCGCGCAGTTCGAAACCTACGCCAGCCAGCGGATTCGCGGCGCGATGCTCGACGAGCTGCGCAGCAACGACTGGCTGCCGCGCAGCCTGCGCCGCACGTCGCGCGAGGTGGAAACGGCGGTGCATAAGGTGGAGCAGCATCTGGGCCGCTCGGCGAGCGAGACCGAGATCGCCGATCATCTCAAGATGCCGCTCGACGAATACCAGTCGATGCTTCAGGACCTGCACGGCAGCCAGCTGATCTACTACGAAGACTTCGACCGCTCCGCCGATGACGAGCCATTTCTCGACCGTTACTGCGTCGACCATTCGGACCCGCTGTCGGCGCTGCTCGACGACAGCCTGCGCTCGGCGCTCGTCGAAGCGATCGAGCGCCTGCCGGAACGCGAAAAGCTGCTGATGTCGCTGTACTACGAACGCGGGCTGAACCTGCGAGAGATCGGCGCCGTGATGGAAGTCAGCGAATCGCGGGTGTGCCAGCTGCACAGCCAGGCGGTCGCGCGGCTGCGCACGCGGTTGCGCGAAATGGCGTGGGCCGGAGCGGAGGCAGGCTGATACCGGTTGACCCTGCGATATCCACCCATCGCAAGATGTGACGCGGCGCCTGAGGCGCCGCGTTGTTTTTGTGCTTGAGATTCGGGAAAAGAAACGGACCGGGTGTCCGCCCGTTTTAAAGCCCGTTGTTCACCGGAATCCGTCCGTCCGGACCATAGAACCCGACGCGTTCAGTGGTGACCGCGACGTTGAGCGCTTCGAGCGCGCGCTGGTTGTAGTCCATCCGCGTGCGGATCAGCGAGCCGTTCAGCGTGTTGGAGCGGCGCGCGCGTTCGGCGGCTCTTTGCAGCAGCGACCATTGCGCGGCCAGCCGCGCATCGCCGTCCGCGGCCAGTTCCATTCCCTGCCAGCCGGCCGGATAGCCGAGTTCAGCCAGTTGCGCGTCGCGCAATTGTTCCAGCGTGGAGAGTTTGCCGACCAGTTCGGTCTTCTTTTCGACGATCGGCGGGAGTGTTTCGAGCGGCTCAACGGCCGTGAGCGCCTTTTCTTCCAGGGCGAGAACCGAGGCAAAGGCTTCGACGGTCGAATATTCGTCGATGACAGTAGAAAGCAGGGCGTCTTTCATCACAACTCGCTTCAACACGCTGGTCCGCGCGTTGCACGTGGACCCGGGTTTGACAAATGCCGCCCGGCACGAGGCGCACCATGCACCGGTGCGTCTATCAGTTGCCGGTCGACGGGCTCTTCTGTTGCAACAGGTTGCGCGCCGTTTCCAGCACGCCATCGGCGATCTTGCCGGTATCGATCTTCAGCGTGCCATCCTTGATCCCCTGACGGATCGATTCGATGTTCGCCGTATCGATGTCAGCCGAACCGGAGGCCGCGAGGCTGTGCAGATGCGCGGACAGCCCCGACAGGCTGACGCTCGCGTCGCCCGACGCACTGCCTGCCGCAGCGCTGCTCGCCGCCGATGCGGCGGCACCCGCGCTCGCCGGAGCGGCGTCGCCGCCTTGCTGCGCACGCTGCGCGGCGTCTTTCAACGTCGGCAGACCCGAATTGGATGTGGAATCGACTTTCACGATTGGCTTCCTGAACGATTTGAGTCTAATAACGGCATTCACGAATCGAAACTTTAGCTCAATCGATACCGCCCGCTTCCGGTCTGCTTCCTGCGCGCCAATGCCCGCGGCGCCCTGTGCTCCGTCATCCCGCCCCAAAAACTAGAGCTGGATCTCGACGGTTCCACCGTTCTTCACGATCCCCTGGATCACCTGGCCATTGGCCGTCTTCACCCGCACCGACTGGCCGGGCGCCGCGTTGTTCATCGCGCTGCCTTCGGCCGAAATCGCAAAACCCTGGCCTTGCGCGACCACTTTGACGGTCTGGCCGATCGTCACCGACGACGCGCTCTTCAGCATGTCCAGCCGCAGCGGCAGGCCGGCGGACACGCGCATCGTGGTGGCCGAGCCGACCGCCTGCGACGGATCGGTCACGACCGCCTGCGGCAGCATCGTCAGATCGCCTTCACGGGCGACGAGGTCGGCGGCGGAAAGCGTCTCGCCGGGATTCATCGGACGCGAGGCCACGTAATAGGTGGCATGCACGGTAATGCGCGCCTGCATGTACATCGTCCACGGCCGTTCGCCGGCACAGCGCACGCCGACGGTCGTGCGGCCCCAGAGGCGCGTGCCGGTCGGCATGAACGGCTCGAGCGTCGTGCAGGCGGCGAGCCCGCGCGGGAACACCGGCGCGATCGTGATCTGAACCTTGCCCGGCAGGCCGACGACCTGCTGCTGGAGGAACGCGAGCGCGGCGCGGCGGACCACTTCGCCGTCCTGCTGGCCGGCGGGAACGGGCGGCGCGGCTTGCGCCGCCTGACTGGCCTCGACGGGCTGAACGGCCTGCGGCGCGGCGGCCTGCGTCTTCGGTTGCGGTTGCGGAGCGGGTGCGCCGCGCGCCGCCGCATAAGCGCCCACGGCCCGCGTCGAGTTACCGGCGCCCAGTTGCGGCGGCTCGCCGCGCGATGCGAGCGTGTCGAAAGCTGCTGCGGCATTGCCGGCGGCCGGGTTCGCCGCGACGGGTTGTGCCGGCGCGGCCATGCGCACGGCGGCCGGTTGCGAGGACGTGACGACAACCGGCATCACCTCGCGCGCGGCGGGCTGCATGCTGACGCGCATCATGCCTTGAGCCGGCGCGGCGGCGGGCGCGTCGCCCGCGCCCGGAATGACGATCGCGCCATCCGCGCGGGCCGCGTTGGCGAACCGGTCGGTGTTGTTGCCATCGTTCGATGATGCGAGGCCGGCCGGCATGCGCGCCGCGCCCATCGCCGCGCGCTGCGCGGCTGCTGTGGGCGCCGGTGCATTCACGCGCTCGGCCATTGCCGCGAGCGCGCCCGGATTGGTCTCGGCGGGTCCCGCGATCACGATCGGGCCGCCCGCGTCCTCCGCGGATGCGGACGAAGGCAACGCCGCGCCGCTCGCGCCGACGGCGAGCGCGAGCCACGCCGCCAGCGTCCGCGCGGTGCCCGCACCGGCGCGGCGCGCGCTGTGCGGGAAAACGTAAGCGGACAGGGACATGGTGTTTCTCCATCGAATGCATTGGTACGAATCGCATTCTAGAGAGCGGCCCTCTCAGGCAAACGTTGAATAGAGGCCCCCTTCCCCGGTTATTCGTCCGATTGCCGCTTGTGTCCGGCCCCTAAGATGCACCACATGCAAAAAGGCCTTCATGGTCGCCATCATCGTTCGCCGCGCCTCGCGCAACGCGCACTTCGGCCGATCAGGAAGCCCCGGACCGTCATGGGGAAAGATCAATGCTGGACAAACTCGATGCCGAATTCGCTTTTGGCCGTCAGGCGCTCGATGTGCGCGCCTACCGTCAGGAGTTGCTGTCTTCGAATATCGCCAACTCCGACACGCCCGGCTACAAGGCGCGCGATATCGATTTCTCGTCGGCGCTTGCCGGCGCGCTGAAAAAGAGCGGCGGCGCCGTTCAGGGCGCGTCGAACAGCGCGACGCTCGCGATGACGCAACCCGCCGGCGTGACGAGCGGCATGTCGATGGTGTCGACGCAGCCGGGACACCTGCCGGGCAAGCAGACCCTTCAGGCCACGGGCGGCCCGACCGACGACTTCGGCACGCTCGGGTATCGCATTCCGGCGCAACCGTCGCTCGATGGCAATACCGTCGATCTCGACACGGAACGCGTGAACTTCGCCGACAACTCGCTGCATTTCGAGTCGGGCATGACGGTGTTGTCGCAACAGATCAAGACCATGCTCTCGGCGATCACGTCGGGCACGTAAGCAGGCACGCAGGAACATCACGTATCACGCATTACCGCATCTGATTTGGGTACCGCCAGAAACCACACGCTACGGGATTAATAGCCGGGCACACCGGCAAGAGAGGTCGAGAAGCCATGCCTTCCCTGATGAATATTTTCAATGTCGCCGGTTCGGCGATGTCCGCCCAGTCGCAGCGGCTCAACGTCACGGCGTCGAACCTCGCGAACGCGGACAGCACCACCGGTCCCGACGGCCAGCCGTACAAGGCCAAGCAGGTCGTGTTCGGCGTCAGCCCGATCGCGGGCGGCGCGCGCACGGGCTCCGGCCAGCAGATCGGCGGCGTCCAGGTGACGGGCGTCATCGACGACCCGACGCCGATGAAGACGTCGTATGAACCGGGCAACCCGGCCGCGAACGCGGACGGCTACGTCACGCTGCCGAACGTCGATCCGGTGCAGGAAATGGTCAACATGATTTCGGCCTCGCGCTCGTATCAGGCCAACGTAGAAACACTGAATACCGCGAAGCAGCTGATGCTGAAAACGCTAACGATCGGAACCTGAGGAGCATTTCCTTGACGACCAACACCACAATCGGCAACAACGGCACGAACGTGTCGCAGACGCTGCTCGACACGATGAACGGCACAGCCAGTTCGTCCTCCAGCTCCAGCTCGACCTCGAGCGCGACGAGCGGCACGGATCTGCAGAACACGTTCCTGCAACTGCTCATCGCGCAGATGCAGAACCAGGACCCGACGAATCCGATGGACAGCTCGCAGATGACGTCGCAGCTGGCCCAGATCAACACGGTGACGGGCATCAGCCAGCTGAATACGTCGCTCACGTCGCTCTCGACGCAACTGACCGCCGGCCAGCAGACGCAGGCCGCGAACCTGATCGGCTCGACGGTGCTCGCCCCCGGCAACACGTTCCAGGTGGCAAGCGGCAAGGCGACCGGCTTCGGCGTCACGCTCGCCAACGACGCGTCCGACCTGCAGATCGTCATCAAGAACTCGGCGGGCACGATCGTCAACACGCTCGACCTCGGCAAGCAGTCGGCGGGCACGGTGCCGGTGGGCTGGACGCCGGTCGACACGTCGGGCAACGCGCTCCCCGACGGCACCTACACGATTACCGCGACCGGCACGGTCGGTGGCAAGGCCGCGACGGCGACGACGCTGTCCGCCGGCGTGGTGCAGGGCGTGATCAAACAGACGGACGGCACGGCGGGTCTCGTGCTGTCGACAGGCAGCACGGTCGGACTGACCGACATCGCCGCCATTATCTAACTGCATCCCGATACTTCAGATACGGAGACCGTCATGGGTTACCAGCAAGGTTTGAGTGGTTTGGCTGGCGCATCGAGCGACCTCGATGTGATCGGCAACAATATCGCCAACGCGAACACGGTGGGTTTCAAGCAGGGTTCGGCGCAGTTCGCCGACATGTACGCGAATTCGGTGGCCACCGCGGTGAACACGCAGATCGGTATCGGTTCGCGCCTCGCGTCGGTGCAGCAACAATTCTCGCAGGGCACGATCACGACGACGAACCAGGCGCTCGACGTCGCGATCAACGGCAACGGCTTTTTCCAGATGTCGAACAACGGCTCGCTGACGTATTCGCGTAACGGCGTGTTCCAGCTCGACAAGAACGGCTTCATCGTCAACGCCGACGGTCTGCAGCTGATGGGCTACGCGGCCAACGCGAGCGGCATCATCAACTCCGCGAACACCGTGCCGCTGCAGGTGCCGACCGCGAACATCGCGCCGACGCCGACCAGCACCATCACGGCGGGTCTCAATCTGAATGCGCAGGACAATCTGGTTCTCGGTACGCCGGGCGTTGCGGTAACCTCCGCCGGGTTGACAAGCGGCGGCGCGACGATCACCAATGGCGCCGCGGGCACCAACGCCAACACTTATACGATCACGTTCGACGGCGCGGGTGGCTACACGGTCAGCGACGGTACGACGGGCACGTACACCGCCGGAACACCGATCACACTCGGCAACGGCGAAACGGTCACGCTTAACGGCACCGCTGCGGCCGGCGACACGGTTACCGTATCGCCGACCTCCGTGCCGTTCAACCAGAACGACAACACGACCTACAGCTACTCGACTTCGGTGCCGGTGTACGACTCGCTGGGCGGCTCGTCGCAGGTCAACATGTACTTCGTGAAGACGGCCGCCGGTTCGTGGGACGTGTACGCGGGCGTGTCGACCGGCACGGCGACGAAGATCGGCTCGGCGCAGTTCGACAGCTCGGGCAATCTGCAAAGCACCATGACGGCGGCTACGCCACCTGTTCCGACCGCAGTGGCGGGGGCGTTCAACTTCACGATTCCGACCACGGACGGTTCAGCCACTCCCCAAAGCTTGACGCTGAACATCAACGGCACGACGCAATTCGGCAGCAAGGACGGCACGAACTCGCTCGACCAGAACGGTTTCGCCGCCGGCACGCTGACGAACTTCACGATCGGCACGGACGGCACGCTGACCGGCAACTACTCGAACGGCCAGACGGCGGCGCTTGGCCAGATCGTGCTCGCGAACTTCGCGAACCAGAACGGTCTCGTCGATCTCGGCAACAACCAGTACGGCGCAACGGCCGCTTCGGGCGTCGCGCAGATCTCGGTGCCGGGCAGCACGAACCACGGCACGCTGCAGGGCGGCGCGGTCGAGAATTCGAACGTCGATCTGACGAGCGAGCTGGTGAACCTGATCACGGCGCAGCGCAACTACCAGGCGAACGCGCAGACGATCAAGACCCAGCAGGCCGTCGATAACACCTTGATCAACATGTAAGCGCAGCACGCACCGACACCATCATGGACCGGCTCATATATACCGCGATGTCGGGCGCCACGCAGGCGCTCGAACAGCAGGCACTGGTCGCGAACAACCTCGCGAACACGTCGACAACGGGTTTTCGCGCGCAGCTCGCGACCTTCCGGGCCGTGCCGATGGCGTTCGGCGACGGCAGCACCGTCAACAACGATACGACGCGCACCTTCGTGCTGTCGTCGACGCCGGGCGCGGATTACACGCCCGGCCCGATCCAGCAGACCGGCAACCCGCTCGACGTCGCGATTCAGGGCCCGGGCTGGCTGTCGGTGCTGACGCCCGACGGCAACGAAGCGTATACGCGCGCAGGCAACCTGCACGTCGACGAGAACGGCCAGATCGTGACCGCGACCAACCTGCCGGTGGTCGGCAACGGCGGCCCGCTGTCGGTGCCGCCGGGTTCCGAGGTGACCATCGGCAAGGACGGCACGATCTCCGCGCTGACCCCGGGCGATCCGCCGACATCGATCGCGCTCATCGACCAGCTGAAGCTCGTGAACCCGGATCCGGGCACGCTCACGCGCGGCGACGACGGCCTCTTTCACACCGCCGACGGCAACCCCGCCGAAGCCGATCCGAACGTGGTGGTCGCGGCAGGCTCGCTCGAAGGCAGCAACGTGAACCCGGTTGCGGCGATGGTCTCGATGATCACCAACGCGCGTCAGTTCCAGATGCAGACGAAGATGATCGAGTCCGCCGACCAGAACGAGCAGTCGGCCAACAAGCTGCTCGACTTCAGTTAATACGGACTGCAGGCACGCCTGCACTCAGGAGAAGAATCACCGTGAACCGCTCACTCTATATCGCTGCAACCGGCATGAATGCGCAGCAGGCGCAGATGGACGTGATCTCTAACAATCTCGCGAACGTCAGCACGAACGGCTTCAAGGGCTCGCGCGCGGTGTTCGAGGATCTGCTGTACCAGACCACCCGCCAGCCGGGCGCGAACTCCACGCAGCAGACCGAACTGCCGTCCGGCCTTCAGGTCGGCACGGGCGTGCAGCAGGTCGCAACCGAGCGCCTGTACACGCAGGGCAACCTGCAGCAGACCGGCAACTCGAAGGACGTCGCGATCAACGGCGCGGGCTTCTTTCAGGTCTTGATGCCGGACGGCTCGAACGCCTACACGCGTGACGGCTCGTTCCAGACCAACTCGCAGGGCCAGCTCGTGACGTCGAGCGGCTATCAGGTCATTCCGGCCATCACGATTCCGCAGAACGCCACGTCGCTCACGATCGGCAGCGACGGCGTGGTGTCGATCACGCAGGCGGGTTCGAGCACGAGCACGCAGATCGGCTCGATGCAGATCGCCACGTTCATCAACCCGACCGGCCTCGACGCGAAGGGCGAAAACCTGTTCGCCGAAACGTCGTCGTCGGGCGCGCCGATCGTGTCGCAACCGGGCCTGAACGGCTCGGGTTCGCTCAATCAGGGCTATGTGGAAGCGTCGAACGTGAACGTCGTGCAGGAACTGGTCAACATGATCCAGACCCAGCGCGCGTACGAAATCAACAGCAAGGCCGTGACGACCTCCGACCAGATGCTGCAGACCCTGAGCCAGATGCCGGTCTGACCGATCGGTAAATGACAGGGTTAACAGAGACGGTAATCACGATGTCGCATTTCACAGGTATCCCGGCAATCACGCGCGGCGCGCGCGCGGCGCGGCGCTTCGCGCTCGCCGGCACGTTCGCCGCCGCCCTCGGCGGCTGCGCACTCGTGCCGACGCAGCCGATCATCCAGCAGCCGATGACGGCCGCGCCGCCGCTGCCGCCCGCGCAGCAGTCGCCCGGCTCGATTTTCAATCCGGGTTACGCGGGCCGGCCGCTCTTCGAAGACCAGCGGCCGCGCAACGTCGGCGACATCCTGACCATCGTGATCGCGGAAAACATCAACGCGACGAAGTCATCCGGCGCCAATGCGAACCGCGACGGCGCGACCAAGTTCGGCGTGCCGACCGCGGGGTTCCTCGGCGGCCTGTTCGGCAAGGTGAACCTCGACGCGAGCGGCACCAACACGTTCCAGGCAGCAGGCGGCGCGAACGCGTCGAACACGTTCAACGGCACGATCACGGTCACCGTGACGGGCGTGATGCCGAACGGCAACCTGAACGTGAGCGGCGAAAAGCAGATGCTGATCAACCAGGGTAACGAGTTCGTGCGCTTTTCCGGCGTCGTCAATCCGAACACGATTTCCGGCCTGAATTCCGTGTACTCGACCCAGGTGGCCGACGCGAAAATCGAATATTCCGCGAAGGGCTATATCAACGAGGCCGAGACGATGGGCTGGCTGCAACGCTTCTTCCTCAATCTCGCGCCGTGGTGATCATGAGCTTCGCACTTTTTAGCCGCATGGGCTCCGCGCGCGCCTCGGGTACCCCAGGCGGCTCGCGCCTTCGCCACGTCCGCCGCGCGCTTGCGCTCCTCGCGCTGGCCTGCGCGGCGCTGCCGCTCAGCGCGCCCGTCGCGCATGCGGAGCGCCTGAAGGACCTCGTGTCGATCCAGGGCGTGCGCGACAACCCGCTGATCGGCTATGGCCTTGTCGTCGGCCTCGACGGCACCGGCGACCAGACGACGCAAACGCCGTTCACGACGCAGACGCTCGCGAACATGCTGGCGAACCTCGGCATCTCGATCAACAACCAGTCCGCCGGATCGAGCAATACCGGCACGTCGGCGCTCACCAGCATGCAGCTGAAGAACGTCGCCGCCGTGATGGTGACGGCCACGCTGCCGCCTTTCGCGCGGCCGGGCGAAGCGATCGACGTGACGGTGTCGTCGCTCGGCAACGCGAAGAGCCTGCGTGGCGGCACGCTGCTGCTCACGCCGCTGAAGGGCGCGGACGGCCAGGTCTATGCACTCGCGCAGGGCAACATGGCTGTCGGCGGCGCGGGCGCGAGCGCGAACGGCAGCCGCGTGCAGGTCAACCAGCTCGCGGCCGGCCGCATCACGAGCGGCGGGATTGTCGAACGTGCGGTGCAGACCACGATCTCGCAGTCGGGCACGATGCAGCTCGAACTCAACGACATGGATTACGACACGACGCAGCGCATCACCGCGGCCGTGAACAACGCATTCGGCTTCGGCACGGCCGTCGCGCTGGATGGCCGTACGATCCAGCTGCGCGCGCCGACCGATCCCGCGCAGCAGGTGTCGTTCATGGCGCAGTTGCAGAACCTCGATGTGAAACCGGCGCAGGCCGCCGCCAAGGTGATCCTGAACGCGCGCACCGGTTCGATCGTGATGAACCAGATGGTGACGCTGCAAAATTGCGCGGTCGCGCACGGCAATCTTTCGGTGGTCGTCAATACGCAGCCGGTGGTGAGCCAGCCGGGCGCATTTTCGAACGGTCAGACGGTGGTCGCGCGGCAGTCGCAGATCCAGCTCAAGCAGGATAGCGGCGCGATCAAGTACGTCAGCGCGGGCGCGAATCTCGCCGACGTCGTCAAGGCGCTCAACGCGCTCGGGGCGACGCCCGCGGATCTGATGTCGATCCTGCAGGCCATGAAGGCGGCCGGATCGTTGCGCGCCGACCTCGAAATCATCTAAGGAACCGTGATGAATTCAGATTCCACCAGCGCGGCAAACGACCTGTCGCAACGCTTCGCGCTCGACGTCCAGGGTTTCGACGCACTGCGCGCGCAGGCGAAGAACTCGCCGCAGGAAGCGATGAAGTCGGCGGCGAAGCAGTTCGACGCCGTGTTCACGCAGATGATGTTGAAGAGCATGCGCGATGCGACGCCGCAGGACAGCCCGTTCGATTCGCACGACACGGCCACGTTCACGTCGATGATGGACCAGCAGCTCGCGCAGCAGCTGTCGAACAAGGGCATCGGCGTCGCGGACGCGATGCTCAAGCAGCTGATGCGCAATTCCGGCATGCAGGCCGGCGACGCGAACGCGGGCAACAACGCCGCGCTCAACGCGCTCGCGAAGGCGTACGCGAATCCGGCGAACAACGGCGCGCTGCAATCCGGCCGCGGTTATTCGGCGAACAGCGCGCTGACGCCGCCGGTGAAGGGCGACGGCAGCTCGCCGAAAGTCGATGCGTTCGTCGACCGGCTCGCCGCACCGGCGCAGGCAGCGAGCGAAGCGACCGGCATTCCGGCGCGCTTCATCATCGGCCAGGCCGCGCTCGAATCGGGCTGGGGCAAGAACGAGATCAAGAAGGTGGACGGCTCGACGAGCCACAACGTCTTCGGCATCAAGGCGACGAAGGACTGGACCGGCAAGACGGTGTCCACCGTCACGACGGAATACGTGCACGGCAAGCCGCAGCGTGTGGTCGAGAAATTCCGGGCTTACGATTCGTATGCCGACGCAATGACCGATTACGCGAGCATGCTGAAGTCGAACCCGCGCTACGCGCAGGTGCTCAACAGCTCGCACGACGTGAATGGTTTCGCGACCGGCATGCAGCGCGCCGGCTACGCGACCGACCCGCATTACGCGAAAAAGCTCATCTCGATCATGCAGAAAATGGGGTAAAACGGGGCTTGCGGGTGAGCCGTGGTGCAGGTTCACGTGAGGCCGTTCGGGTGTCCGCGCTGCCGCGAATGAAACGTTTGCTGAAAAAAATTAGCGACGGCCCCCTAAACTTTGGATTCGCGCTGCCGCTAATCAGTTACATCCGATACCGGAAAGCAGTGAAAATATTCCGGTTGACCGCGCGTCGACAGGCGACGGACGACGGCTCGCTTCAAAGGCCGCCCGCCACGCCCCGCAGACCGCCCGCAAGAACAGGCACACTGGCAAGAACATGGACACCAACCAGGCGAACGGCGATAACAGTCAGGCAGAAGACGCCGATGGCGGTAACGATTTCGGCCGCCGGAACCCGCTGGAAATTGGCGTCCAGCTTCGCAATCTCGTCAACCGCGGCGATTTTCTGACCGTGCAGTACCAGGGCGGCCAGCTCGTCACGAAGATCCTCGATGTGGATGTGCGCGCCCTGACGTTCACGTTCCACTGGGGGGCGCTTGCCGAAAAGAACAATGGTTTGCTGTCCGCGCCGCGCGTCCGCTTCCATGCCGCGCCAGATTGGGCGCGCTTCGACTTTTCGGCCCCGACGCCGCGTTAGAC
>CALFSF010000051.1 GCA_937917025.1 uncultured Paraburkholderia sp. | reverse complement strand
CAGATGGCTCGCACCGTGTTCCAGTGAACCGCGTGCCACCGGTTCCCCCGTCCGATGGAGATGGTCATGAGCAGTGACCGCGACGGCCGTAAGGCACGAGATTATCGCCGGGCGCTCGATTTCGAGGTGTCGGTCACGCATCTGCAGGAGCGCTCGGAGCGTCGGGCATGGCACGTGGCCATGGGCTCGGTGGTGGTCGCGATCCTGTGTGCCGTCGCACTGGCCGTGATGGTCCCGTTTTACCGGGTGGTGCCGTTGCCGATCGAGGTCGATCGTCTGACTGGCGAAGCGCAGGTGATCGACGTGCTCGACGCGAAGCAGATGCACATGCGTGACATCGAGGACAAGCACTGGGTGGAAGTGTATGTGCGCTCGCGCGAGCGTTATGACTGGGGCCTGCTGCAGATGGACTATGACCGCACGCTCGACATGAGCGATGACCGGGTTGCACGGGACTTCAGGGCAATTTACAGCGGACCCGACTCGCTGGACCGGAAGCTCGGTGCGAACACGCGGCGGCGTATCCGCATCCTCTCGACGACGCTCGTGCCGGACGAACCCGGCCGCGCTGTCGTGCATATCGAGCAGACGACATGGAAGAACGGCCTGGATAACGTGGAGCCGCCGCAGCGCTTCGTCATCACGCTTGCCTTCACTTACCGGCCGACCATCTTCACGCGTGAGCGCACGGCCATCGAGAATCCCTTCGGCTTCAGGGTGACGGCGTACAGCCGCGATCCCGAATATACCCCCGCGGCGTCGCAGCCGGCATCGTCGCCGACATTGTCACCTGCTCCGGGAGGTGCGCCATGAAACTGAATACCCTGGTGAGCGCCGCTGCGCTGGTGATCGGACTGGCAGGGGGTTACGGCAGCGCCTTTGCCTACGACGTGCCTGGCTGGTCGGGTGACTCGCGCGTACGGCAGGTCGTGTACCGGCAGGACGAGGTGGTGCGGGTTATCGCGCAACGCGGCTTCGCCACGCACATTGCGCTTGATCCGGGCGAGCACATTCTCGTCGTGGCCCCGGGCGACCGGGACGGCTGGCAGGTGGTCGCAAACCGCGGCGACCACGACGTCTACCTCAAGCCGCAACTCGCTGCGCACGACACGAACCTCGAAATCCGCACGGACCGGCATAGCTACAGCTTCGATCTGGTCGTGCTGCCGCTCAAGGCCCGTTTCGGCAACGACGACGAGATGTACCGCATCACCTTCGTCTATCCGGATGCGCAGGCGACGAAGGCAAAGGCCGCAGACGATGCCGCCCTCGTACGCGAGCGTCTTGACCAACCGCCGGTGGTGCGCAACACCGCTTACTCGATGCAGGTGATGCCGCACTCGGAGGATATCGCGCCGACGGCGGCATGGGACGACGGACGCTTCACCTACATCCGTATTCCGAACAACCGCCGTATCCCGGCGATCTTCCAGGTGGCAGACGATGACAGCGAGAGCGTGGTTGACCGGCACATGGAAGCCGACGTGATCGTCGTGCATGAGGTGGCCCGGCGGTTCGTGCTGCGCCTCGGTGACGAGGTGGTTGGCCTGTGGAACGACGCGTTCGACGTGGACGGCGTACCACCTGCGGATGGGACGACGGTAACGGGTGTGAAACGTGTCCTGCGGAGCGACGGCCATGAATGAGGAAACGCCACGCAATGTGATTGCGCCCGGGGTTGTGCCCGGGAGTGATCCAGCAAAGGTCACGGACACCATAAACGGTGACCTTGCGAGCCAGTCCGCCGACCGCGGCATGCCGGATCTGGGGCAGCACGTTGGCCGTCGCCGGGCCTGGTGGCTCGCGCCGCTGCTGGTCGTCGCTGTCGTGATCGGTGGGGTGGTCTGGACCATTCACGGGTTTCTCGAGCGGCACGATGCGGCCGAGAAGGCAAGACGCGATGCCGTGCAGGATCAGCCGTCTCAGCGCAGGGTGTTCGGCGAGGGGATCCCACCGGCATCGGCTACTGCCGCCGCAAGCGGCCCGGCGGGCGCGGCCATCGTTGCGTCGGCTCCCGCTGCGGTATCGACGCGGCGAACCCCGGTGCGCACCGCACCAGCTCGGAGCTTTTACGACGCACCGTTGCTCGCCACCGGAAGTACGGGCGCAGGCAATGGCCCGGGCGAGGGAGGAGCAGACGCGGCGGCATCAGCGCCAGGCGCTTCGTCCGGAGCGACTGTTGTATCCGGCAGCCAGTCTCCGGGAAGTAGTCCGCTCGCCCAGGCACTCACGCCGACGGTGACGCCCAGAGTGCGCGCGGGCTTTCTCGGCAACCGCAGCCTGATTCTCGCAGAGGGCGCCAAGATCGACTGCGCAGGCGATACGGCATTTGATTCGACCCAGGCGGGTATCTCGACCTGCACGGTGACCAGGAACGTCTATTCTGATGACGGTCATGTCGTGCTGATCGAGCGCGGCTCGCAGATCAACAGCGAGTACCGCGCGAACCTGGCGCCCGGACAGAAGCGGGTGTTCATCCTGTCGGCACGCATCAGGACACCCGAAGGTGTGACGGTCGAGATCGATTCTCCCGCGGCGGACGCGCTCGGGCGCATCGGCGTGAGCGGCTACGTGAACAACCATTGGGGCGAGCGTATCGGCGCGGCCATGCTGCTTGGCATGACGCAGGATGCGCTCGGATATCTCGCGACGCGTGGTGGCAACAGCAACGGCTCGGTCGTATTCGAGAACACGCAGCAGCAGGGCAATGACATGGCCTCGCGCGTGCTCGACAGCACGATCAACATTCCGCCCACGCTGACGCAGAACCAGGGGGCCGAGTTCACGATTATCGTCGCGCGGGACCTGGACTTCAGTCCGGTCTACGCGCTGGAGCTTGGGGGCGCGCGATGAACGCGCCGGCCCATATCCCGAGCGAAGCGCCGGTACTGGCCGACGGTCTGCTGCCGAGGCTGGCAGAGGATGCGTCGGTGCGCGAGCTGATGCGCCCGCTCGCGGGACTGCTCGAAGACCCGGCGCTCACGGAACTGGTGATCAACCGGCCGCAGCGCGTGCTGACCGAAACCCATCTCGGTTGGCAGGCACACGACTGTGCGGACCTCGACTTCGAACGCCTGATGTCATTCGCGGTGGCGATCGCCACGCTCACGAACCAGGAGGTCTCGGCGCTGCATCCAGTGCTCTCCGCGCTGCTGCCCGGTGATGCGCGCGTCCAGATCGTGATCCCGCCGGTGGCGCCCCCGCGTACCGTGTCGGTGACGATCCGCCGCCCATCCTCGCGCGAGAAGACACTCGACGCCTACGAAAGTGAGGGTCTGTTCGCGCAGACTGCGTGGCACCGCCCGGCTGGACTTGATGAGGCGATGCCGGCACTGCGCCCCCTCGATCGTGATCTCGCCAGGTGTCTCGAAGCGCACGAGTTCCCGGCGTTCTTCGAGCGGGCGGTGCGCGGCCGGCTGAACCTCGTGATCGTGGGCAGCACGGGCTCGGGCAAGACGAGCTTCATGAAGACGCTGTGCCGGTCCATCCCGGCCAGCGAACGCATCGTGACGATTGAGGATGTGCGCGAGCTCTTCATCCGTCACATCGAGAACTGCGTCCACCTGATCTACAGCAAGGGTGGTCACGGCCAGGCGCGGGTGACGCCTGCGGACCTGATCGCAAGTGCGATGCGCATGCGCCCCGACCGTGTGCTGCTCGCCGAACTGCGGGGCAGCGAAGCGTATGACTTCCTGAAGCTGCTGACGACTGGACACTCCGGTTCGATCACGAGCTATCACGCGTCGAGTGCCGCCGTTGCGATTGAACGCTTTGCGCTGATGGCGAAGGAACACCCCGAAGCCGCCACATGGGACGACGCGGCACTGCGCCGGCTGCTCTTCATGACGATCGACGTGGTGGCGCACATGGAGGCCACCGCGCTCGTCGATGAGACAGGCGCGCAGACCGGCCGGCGCTGGTCGATGACGGAGGTCTGGTTCGATCCGCTGCGCCGCCATCAGGCGGACTATCACGCAGATTCCCGGTGAAAGGGGGACAGGCCATGGACATCGGAAAGGTAACTGGAACGGGACGGTCAGCCAGCAGGGCGATCGGGTATCACGTGATGCTTGCACTGGCCACGCTTGCGGTCATGGCCGCAGCGGCAGCGGGACTGACGCTTGCCCTCTGGCTGGCTTCGTTTTTCTTCGTCGCGAGCCAGCACGTCAACCCGCTTCATGCCGGGTTTCATACGTGGCCCGATGCTGCGCTCGCCTGGCATGACGGCCATCTGCCGAACCAGGGAAGACGGCTTGCGGGTGCTGGGCTGTTCGGCGTGGTGCTCGCTTTTGGTGCTCCCGCACGCGGTCTCTAAGATCGGAAGAGCGTCGTGTAGGAGAGTGTAG
>CALFSF010000050.1 GCA_937917025.1 uncultured Paraburkholderia sp. | reverse complement strand
CTCGTCAAATACGACGACGGTGTAGCGTCTGGCAGCCGTTGGGGCCTGCGTGGCACGGAAGATCTCGGTGGCGGCCTGAAGGCGATCTTCGTGCTCGAAAGCGGCTTTAACAGCGGCAACGGAACGCTCGGCCAGGGCGGCGCGATGTTTGGCCGGCAGGCGTTCGTCGGCCTGTCGCGCGACGGCGTCGGCTCGCTGACCTTCGGTCGCCAGTACTCGTTTTCGACGGACTACCTCGGCGCCAACTATTCGACCGGCAGCCAGACCGTCGCGGGTAACTACGCTTATCACATCAACGATGTCGACCAGCTGACTTCGAGCCGCATCAACAACGCGGTCAAATTCACCAGCGTGAATTTCGCGGGCCTCACGTTCGGCGGGTTGTATGGCTTCTCGAACTCGACCTCGTTCGCGGGCGAACCGGGTGCAGGTACGACGGCCGGTTCGTCGCGCGCATACAGCTTCGGCGCGAACTATGCAGCAGGCCCGTTCAGCATCGGTGCTGCGTACACCGATATCCGTTACCCGAGCCAGGCTGTCCCGGCAACGTCGACATCGATCGCCAATGTCACGACGCCGGCCACCGGTGGCGCGTCGATCCGCGACCTGCGCACGTTTGGCGCCGGCGGCCGTTACGTCGCCGGACCGGCCACGCTGTGGGCGTTGTACACGAATACGCGTCTCGACCCGATCACGGGCGCGGCGACGACGTTCGCAGCCTACGAAGCGGGCGTGAAGTACGCCGTCACGCCGGCACTGACGGGCGGCCTCGGCTACACGTACATGCACCTGTCGGACGCGAACACGGGCCACTGGAACCAGCTCGACGCCAGCGTCGATTACACACTGAGCAAGCGCACCGACGTGTACGTGCTCGGCATCTACCAGCGCGCTTCGGGTCACAACGCGGCAACCGGCGACGTGCAGGCACAGATCGGCTCCAGCACGAGTTTCTTCGGCCCGTCAGGCCCGGGTGCCGACGAGCAGGTGGCGTTCCGCGTCGGTGTGCGCCACCGGTTCTGATCCGCGCATCACCTTCGATGCATGCGGGCAGGCGTTGCACAACGCCTTAAGCTTGCATGACGCTCACGCTCAGGCGATGACTGCTTTTGGGCCGGGTTGCGCCTGAGCGCTTCCCTGGAATCGTTAAAATGATGCGGATGAGCCCCTTCAACTGCATCGAGTACCCGGCATGCTGACCTCCTGGTTCTGGAGTGGCGACGCCATCCGCGGTCGTCGCGTGAGCGACGTCGTGCTCTCAGGCACGCTCGACGTGCCCGAGCCCCCTGCACGTCTCCTTGCGGACTGGCAAAGGGAGACGTCGTCGCGCATGATCCTGGAGCCTGGCGACGTCGAGGTGATGCCTTTTGCCCGCACGCGGGTGCGCTGGCCGGACTACGCACGCTGCGTGCAGACGATGTCCGACTGGACGTGCGCGTCTGGACTGCCCGAGGTGCTTGCCTCCAGCGACGTAGCCCTCATGGCCTGTCGCGGCGCGAGGTACCACCATGACGCCGCGCAATATGGCGGGGCCGCCTTTTGCAATCTCTTCCTCAGCGAAGACAAGGGGCTGGACCTGCATTTCCCTTCTTTGAATCGTCGCATTCCCCTGACCCGGGGAACCGCTGTGATATTCGATACCGGCCAGCCTCATGGCGTAATCCGGCGCGGCAGCAGCGGATTCAATGCGGCCGACTTCACGCCGGACCAGGATTGCGTCCAGATATTCCTGACGTGGGAGCTGCCCATCGAAGATCCCCATGTTGGACACGCACTGAAGGTTGCGTTCGACATCGCCCCTTCGACCTCATTGCAACCGGATGCAGAGCAGGTCTTGCTGAACGGCGAACAGG
>CALFSF010000049.1 GCA_937917025.1 uncultured Paraburkholderia sp. | reverse complement strand
TGTGCGGGATGCCGTCCTCTTCCTGGACGTCTGAAATCGCTTCGAAGCCAAACGCGCCGTAAAACGGCTGCAGATGCGCCTGCGCGTGCAGACGGATCGGCGTGGTCGGCCATTGCGCGGCGATATGTTCGAGCGCGCGTTCGAGCATTTTCGTGCCCAGCCCCTGGCCGCGAAAATCCGCGGTGGTCAGCACGCGTCCGATACGGATATCGGTTTCGCTTTCATCCGGCAGGAGCACGCGGAGATAGCCGGCGAGCTTCGCGCGCGGCGCGCCCGGACCGTACGCAAGGAGATGCCAGGCCTCGGTGTCGAGGCCGTCGATGTCCCCGTACAGGCAATTCTGCTCGACGACGAAGACCGCGCTACGCGCGGCCAGCATGTCGTAGACCTCGGCGGGAGTCAGGTCATCGAAGGCTTTCCAGCGCCATTCGATCATCGGTTGCGACAAAGGCTGATCCATATCAATCTGCTTCGAGGAGGCGCTTCTGCGCACATCAAAGCCGAATTATGCCGCGCCGCGCGCCTGAAGGCTAATCGGGTGTCCCCTTTGCGGGCCGTCTCTCCTTGTCCGCCGATCGCAGGCCTGTTGCGAAGCGCGTCGAAGGAAGGAAGAGTGCGCGGAAAAAAGAAAAGCCCCGATTTTTCGGGGCTTTTCTTTTCACTGCTGGAGGCGCGAGCCGGAGTCGAACCGGCCTAAACGGCTTTGCAGGCCGCTGCATAACCGCTTTGCTATCGCGCCGTAAGCGGACTGCCGAACCGTGAAAACGTGCTGCATTTTAACGATTCGCAGATTTGTGCGATGGCCAACCGGCCTTCCAAACAAAAAGGGAAGCACTGCTTCCCCTTGTGTATGGAGCGGGAGACGAGGCTCGAACTCGCGACCTCAACCTTGGCAAGGTTGCGCTCTACCAACTGAGCTACTCCCGCGTTGTACTTCACTGCCAACAACGCCCTGCCATTTTCATTACTGCAAAGCGCTGCTTCAAAATCTGGAGCGGGAGACGAGGCTCGAACTCGCGACCTCAACCTTGGCAAGGTTGCGCTCTACCAACTGAGCTACTCCCGCATCTTGCTGCTTTGCCACCTTCCGCTGCGGAACCGCTTGCACCGGAGAGACGAGATTATGTACAAGGCCCTGAAACGTGTCAACCCCTTTTCCGACGACAGATTGCACGCGACTTAAACGATCCCGCCCCGCTCACGAATCTGCGGCCACGCAAGCTTCATGTAGTACAGCATCGACCAGATCGTCAGCACGGCGGCGAGATAGATCAGCCAGCAGCCCCACACGCGCGTATCGATCGAAAACCCCGCGACAACCGGCACCGGCTCCCACAACAGCAGCATCGGAATGGCGACCATCTGGCACGCGGTCTTGAACTTGCCGAGCGAATTCACCGCGACGCTTTTCGACGCGCCGATCTGCGCCATCCACTCGCGCAGCGCGGAAATCGCGATCTCGCGGCCGACAATCACGAGCGCGATCGCCGCGTCGAGCCGTGCGAGCTGCACGAGCACGAGGAGCGCGGCGGTCACCATCAGCTTGTCGGCGACCGGGTCGAGAAACGCGCCGAACGCCGACGTCTGGTTCCATTTACGTGCGAGATAGCCGTCGAACCAGTCGGTCAGCGCCGCCAGGATGAAGATCACCGCAGCCGCGAGATTGCGGTGCGCGAGGCTCATCATCGAGTCGTTCAGATAGAAGACGCCCACGACGAGCGGGATCAGAACGATCCGCAGCCACGTCAGGAAAATCGGAAAATTAAACGGCATGGGCGGGGGCCACGTCAGACAAGGGAGATGCAATTGTGCCGTGTCGCCGGATATGCCACAAGCAAAGGGGCGCGCGGGGCGCGCGGTGCGCCCGCTTCAGTCCGTCGTCACGCGGTTTCGCGGTGCGGGGGGTAGTCGCAGGGTCAATGCAGCTGGCGGTAAATCTGCTCGGCAAGCGCCTGCGAAATGCCCTCGACGCTCGCCAGATCGTCGACGCTCGCCGCCACCACGCCACGCAACCCGCCAAACCGCGCGAGCAGCCGCTGACGGCGTTTCGCGCCCACGCCCTCGAGTTCCTCGAGGCGCGAGGTCTGCCGCGTCTTGCCGCGCTTCGCGCGCATGCCGGTGATCGCGAACCGGTGTGCTTCGTCGCGAATCTGCGCGACGAGCATCAGCGCGGCGCTTTCCTTGCCGAGTTCGAGCGGCGGACGGCCGCCCACGAAGATCAGCGTTTCGAGCCCCACCTTGCGCCCTTCGCCTTTCGCGACGCCAACCAGCATGTCGGTGTCGAGCCCGAGCTCCGTAAACACCTGGCGCGCGATTTCGACCTGGCCCTTGCCGCCGTCGATCAGCACGATCGTCGGCAGCGTGCCGCCCGCGGCGACGGGTTCGGCGGCATCGGGCGTGACGGCCGGATCGGCGGCGTCTCCGGTTTGCAGCGTGGCCGCTTCGTCGGCGGCGTTTTGCGCGGCCTGCGCGACCATCTTCTCGTAGCGGCGCGTCAGGACCTGGCGCATCGCGGCGTAGTCGTCGCCGGGCGTGATGCCGGTGATGTTGTAGCGCCGGTACTCGCCCGACTGCATCTTGTGATGGTGATACACGACGCACGACGCCTGCGTGGCCTCGCCCATCGTGTGACTGATGTCGAAGCATTCGATGCGCAGATGCGCGAGGTCCTCGCATTCGAGACCCAGCGTGTCGGCGAGCGCGCGCGTGCGCGCCTGTTGCGAGCCCTGCTCCGAGAGCAGCCGCGCGAGCGCGAGCCGCGCATTCTGCACGGCCATCGCGAGCCAGACACGCTTCTGGC
This sequence comes from uncultured Paraburkholderia sp., assembly GCA_937917025.1. GTDB lineage: Bacteria > Pseudomonadota > Gammaproteobacteria > Burkholderiales > Burkholderiaceae > Paraburkholderia. The sequence goes on along the minus strand of CALFSF010000049.1, from coordinate 1,937 downwards.
CCTGCGGCTGCCGCAGCAGCGTGACCTTGTGCCCCGCCTGGTCGTTCAGGAGACCGATCAGCTCGCGGTTGGCAGGCGCGTGGCTCACGACGAGCACCGGCGGAATCCGGTTGCCCAGGTAGTGCTGCGCGATAAACGCGTCGAGCACCTCGCCTTCGATGCCGGGGCCGCGGGGCGCGTCGCCTGCGTCCATATCTGTATCGGCTTCGGTATCCGTTTCGGCGGGCAGTGCCTGCGCGATGACGATTGCATCCGGTACATCCAGAGCATCTGCTTCGATCGAAGCAGCCGGCGCGCTCAACGCGACGTCGGCGCTTTCCGCGACGAGGCCGCCTTCGGCGGCCGTCAGCGCGGCTTCGACATGCGTCGGGAAATACGCCTTGTCGCCGAGATGGCGGCCGCCTCGCACCATCGCGAGATTCACGCACACGCGCCCGCCCAGCGCGACGACCGCGAGAATATCGACGTCGCTCTCACTGCCGGTTTCGATCGCCTGCTGATGCAGCACCGTCGAGAGCGAGCTCATCTGGTTGCGCACCGCCGCCGCCTGTTCGAATTTCAGATCGACGGCGAACGCATGCATCTTCTGTTCGAGTTCCTGCATCACTTCTTTCTGCTGGCCGAGCAGGAAGCGCGACGCGTTCGCGACGTCGCGCGCGTAGTCTTCCTCGCTGATCGCGTTGACGCACGGCGCGGTGCAGCGCTGGATCTGATGCAGCAGACAGGGCCGCGTCCGGTTGTTGAACACGGAGTCCTCGCAGGTGCGCAACTGGAACACCCGCTGCAGGATCTGGATGCTCTCGCGCACCGCCCACGCACTCGGAAACGGTCCAAAGTACTGGTTCTTTTTATCGACCGCGCCGCGGTAATACGCCATGCGCGGAAACTTGTGGCCCGTCAGCTTCAGGAACGGATAGGACTTGTCGTCGCGAAAGAGGATGTTGTAGCGCGGCGCGAGTGCCTTGATCAGATTGTTTTCGAGCAGCAGCGCTTCGGCCTCCGAACGCGTGACCGTCGTCTCGATGCGCGCGATGCGCGTCACCATCATTGCGATGCGCGGCGACAGCAGCGTCTTCGTGAAGTAACTCGACACACGCTTCTTGAGGTCGCGCGCCTTGCCGACGTACAGCACGGCGCCATGCGCGTCGTAATAGCGGTAGACGCCCGGCAGGTGCGGCAGTTGGGCCAGTATTTTTTTGGGCTCGAAAGCGTCGGAATCGGTCATGCAGGATCAGGCTGGGCGCCGCGCGCAGGCACGCGGAATCGGGGGCAAGTGCTTTAGAATCGCCAGTTTAGAACATTCCGCGCGCGTCCGAACAACGTCCGCCGGCCGCCATGTCCGCTCCGACTGTCTTCAGCTCCCCGCCGCCCGCCGGTATCGCGTGCGATATCTTCTGCGCGGTCGTCGATAATTTCGGCGACATCGGCGTCTGCTGGCGCCTCGCGCGGCAACTCGCCGCTGAACACGGCTGGCAGGTGCGCGTGTTCGTCGACGACCTCCATGCGTTCCAGAAGCTTTGCCCTTCGCTCGTCGTCGAGCGCGCGCGCCAGTCCATCGAAGGCATCGTGATCGAGCACTGGCACGCGCCATCGCACGCCGGCGACACGCTCGAAATCGCGGATGTCGTCATCGAGGCATTCGGCTGCGAACTGCCGCTCGCGTATGTCACGGCGATGGCCGGACGTGAGCGCGCGCCGGTCTGGCTGAACCTCGAATACCTGAGCGCGGAAGACTGGGTCGCCGACTTCCATCTCCGCCCGTCGCCGCATCCGCGCCATGCGCTCACGAAGACCTTCTTTTTCCCGGGGTTGGGTCCGGGAACCGGCGGCGTCCTGAAGGAACGCGGGCTCGACGCGGCTCGCATCGCGTTCGAATCTTCCGATGCCGCGCGCGCCGCGTGGTGGCGGCAGGCGACGGGCGCGCCGCCGCCCGCGCC
>CALFSF010000048.1 GCA_937917025.1 uncultured Paraburkholderia sp. | reverse complement strand
AATCGAGGCCGGGTTTAGCGGGCCGCCGCCGGCGCAGCCGGCGCGAACGGCGCTGACGTGTCGGCAGGCGTCGTGGCGAGCAGCTGCCGCGCGGTCGGTTCGTCGATGATCAACTCGTTGATGAAACCGCCGCGCAGCGCGCCGCGCACACCATCCACCTTGCGGCGTCCGGAGACCACGCACAGCGAATGTTTGGCGTGACGGAACAGATCGAGATCCGGGCCGCTCGTGCGCTGGTTGAGTTCGATGTCGCGGTAGGTGCCGTCCGCCCGAAAGAACACGGTTGCAATGTCGCCGACCACGGACTCGCCGCGCAGCGACTCCAGATCTTCGCGTTCGAGAAAACCGCCGCTGTATACGTAGCTCGTCATGTGCGGCGACATCACGCCGACGCTGCATAGCATCACGTCCACCCGGTTTTGCAGATCGAGAATATGTCGCACGCTGCGCTCGCGCCACAGCGCCGTCTTGGTCTCCGGGTAGTCGAAGAACGCGGGTACATGAAACGGATGCGGCCGCGCGTCGAAACTGTTCGCGAAGCGCATGACCATATTGCTGCTGAACGCGTTCGACACGCCTTGCGCATTTCCCGCGCCGTTCAGCTGGACGATGTCGACGTTCGCCGTGGACTTGGGAATCAGATGGTCCGACACCGCGGCAATCGTGGTGCCCCACGCGAGCCCGACCACCATGCTCGAATCGATGACGGTGTTCAGGTAGCTCGCCGTGTACATCGCGACGCGCCGCAGCCACTCGTCTTCGCCCGCCGCTTCCGGCACCGGCACGACCTTCGCCGTGGCCAGCGCGAAGCGCTGCTCGAGTTCGAGTTCGAGACTTTTCGGGCGATCGCTCGGATCGTTGATGCGAATCTCGACCAGACCATTGGCATGCGCAATGCTCAAAAGCCGCGAGACCTTCGAGCGCGACAGGTTCATGTCTTTGGCGATCGCCTCGGTGGTCATGCTTTGGTAGTAGTACATCTTCGCGACCTTGACGGCTGCGGCGAACTGGCTCGATTCATCTTTGAAGACGGGTGTCGGCATACAGGGACCACTCGGGAAGCTACGGAACCGTCATTACATCACGTTCGTCCGGCGTCTTTATAAGCTCGATTGCACAAACTTGCAACAGCATCGATCATTCGTGCAAACACCTATTTTTTGCGCTTTCCTTTACGGGGCGGGGCTTTGCCGGGCATTTTGCGATTGCACAAAAAATCATAGCGGTTGCAATATCGTGCAGCGCCGCTTATAACGGCGGTCATGCGCAGTTTTCACGGCGACGAGAAGCGCCGCGGGAGCAGCAATCGGGCAATGGCGGTCGGCGAATACCGCGTGTCGAAGGAGAAAAAGTGAGTCGACAGACCGAATGGGACGTGCTGGTGGTGGGCGGCGGCATCAACGGCGCGGGTATTGCCCGCGACGTTGCCGGACGCGGTGCACGCGTGCTGTTGTGCGAGCAGGACGATCTTGCGCAGCACACGTCCTCAGCGAGCACGAAGCTGATCCATGGTGGTCTGCGCTACCTCGAATACCGGCAATTCGGCCTCGTACGCAAGGCACTTCAGGAGCGCGAGGTACTGCTCGACATCGCGCCGCATCTGATCGCACCGCTGCGTTTCGTGATGCCGCATGTGCCGGCGTTGCGACCCGCGTGGCTGATCCGGCTGGGACTGTTCTTCTACGATCATCTGAGCCGGCGCGCCGTACTGGAAGGATCATGCAGCGTCGATCTGCGGCGCCACTTCGCGGGGGTGCCGCTTGTCGATGGACTGACGCGCGGCTTCATCTATTCGGATGCCGCTGTCGACGACGCGCGGCTCGTGATGCTCAACGCGCTGGGTGCAAAAGAATGCGGTGCGTCGATTCTGACGCGCACGCGGCTCGTGTCGGCAGCGCGCGGCGACGGCGTGTGGCGTGCGCAGCTGCAGGACGCGTCGGGACGAACGCGAGACGTGAGCGCGCGGGCGCTGGTTAATGCCGCCGGGCCGTGGGCCGGCGTGCTGCCAGTCGGACGCGCGGGTCAGGCACGCCAGGTGCGGCTCGTAAAAGGCAGCCATATCGTCACGCGCAAGCTGTTCGATCACGATCACGCGTACATCTTTCAGAATCACGACCGTCGCATCGTTTTCGCGATTCCCTGGCAGCGCGACTACACGCTGATCGGCACCACGGATATCGACTACAGCGGCTCGCCCTCCGACGTCCGCATATCGGACGACGAGCTCGCCTATCTCTGCGACGCGGTGAACCGCTATTTCCGGCATCCCGTGCGGCCGGCCGATGTCGTATGGACCTATGCGGGCGTGCGGCCGCTGCTGGAAGACGGGGATGGCGACGCATCCGCGGCGACGCGCGACTATCGCCTCGAACTGGACGACACGGGCGCGCCGCTACTCTCGGTGTTCGGCGGCAAGATCACCACCTATCGCCGTCTCGCCGAAGAGGCCGCCGATCTGCTCGCCGTGCCGCTGCGGCTCGACGCGCCAGCGTGGACGCACCGTGTGCCTTTGCCTGGCGGCGATCTGCCTCAAGCCGACTTCAACCGTTTCGCGCTCGACCTCGAAGCGCGCCACCGCTGGCTGCCGGCTTCACTTGCACGCCGCTACGCGCACGCCTACGGCTCGCGCGCCGACACACTGCTGGCCGGTGCGAACGCGCTCGAATCGCTCGGCGAACAGCTTGTTCCAGGCCTTTACGAAGCCGAAGCACGCTATCTCGTCGCACATGAATGGGCGCGCAGCGCCGACGACATCCTCTGGCGCCGCACGAAACTGGGTCTGCAGGTGAGCCCGTCGCAGGTAGCGGATCTGGAGGCATGGCTCGATGCCCATGCGGTCGAACCCGACTGTGAACACCCGCGCGTCGCGACGATGTCTGGATAACGCATCCCGCGCTCAAATCCGCACCAAAAAAAAGGAGACAAACGATGTTTAGAAGAATGGCGCAAATCTGCGCATCGACGAGCGTGGTGCTCGTCTGCATCGCGGCGCAGCCCGCTCAGGCCGTGACGAAAATCCAGTTCTGGCATGCAATGGGCGGCGCGCTGGGCGACCGCGTCAACGAACTGGCGAAGGGTTTTAATGCGACCCATCCGGACTACGAGATCGTGCCGGTCTTCAAGGGCAACTACGAGCAGACGCTCGCGGCCGGCATCGCGGCTTTTCGCAGTGGCGATGCGCCAGCGATCCTGCAGGTCTACGAAGTCGGCACCGCGACGATGATCCGCGCGAAGAAGGCGGTCGTGCCGGTCGAAGAAGTCTTCAAGGATGCCGGTCTCAAGTTCGACCAGGATGCATTCGTGCCGACCGTCGCCAGCTATTACAGCGACTCGGTAACCGGCAAGCTGGTGCCGATGCCGTTCAACAGTTCGACGCCGGTGCTCTACTACAACAAGGATGCATTCAGAAAGGCGGGGCTCGATCCGAACCAGCCGCCGAAGACATGGGACGAAGTCGCCGCCGATGCGCAAAAGCTGAAAGCGTCGGGGATGTCGTGCGGATTCTCGACCGGCTGGCAGGCGTGGATCCAGCTCGAGAACTACAGCACCTGGCATGCGCAGCCTTTCGCGACGAAAAACAACGGTTTTGACGGCACCGACGCGAAGCTGACCTTCAACGGTCCGCTGCAGGTCAAGCATATCCAGATGCTCGCCGACATGGCGAAGCAGGGCACCTTCACGTACGTGGGCCGTAAGGACGAGCCGACCTCGAAGTTCTACAGCGGCGATTGCGGCATCGTGATGCAGTCCTCGGGCGCGCTCGCGAACATCCGCCAGTACGCGAAGTTCCAGTTCGGCACCGGCATGATGCCGTACGACGCGTCGGTGAAGGGCGCGCCGCAGAACGCGATCATTGGCGGCGCCGCGCTGTGGGTGCTGGCCGGCAAGAATCCCCAGGTCTACAAGGGTGTCGGCGAATTCTTCCAGTATTTGCTCGCGCCCGA
>CALFSF010000047.1 GCA_937917025.1 uncultured Paraburkholderia sp. | reverse complement strand
CACCGCACCCAGCACGCACGCCACGCCGCCCAGTTGCGCGACGCTCACGGGCTCGTGCAGCAGCCACGCGGCGAGCGCGACGGACGACACCGGCACGAGCGCGGTCGTCAGGCTCGCTTCCGAGCCGCTGATCCGCGCGGCGCCCGCATACCAGAGCACGAAGCCGGCCACGGTGGGCACGAGCGCGTAGTAGACGACGCCGGCAATCGCCGCGCTGTCGATCTGCCCGCGCCACGGCGCTTCGAGCAGCGCCGGCACGACGGCCACCGCGAAACCGATCCCGCTCATCAGCGCCGACAGTTGCAACGCCGGGACCGGCGTCGACAGCTTGCGGTTGAGCAGGATGAACAGCACTTCGCAGAAAACCGCCGCGAGCACGAGCGCATCGCCCGCCAGCGCGCGGCTGTTTCTCGCCCCTTCGAGGTCGTCGAAGCGCACCGTGCAGGCCAGCACGCCGGCTGTCGCAAGCAGGATCGCGCCGATCAGCGCGGGGCGCGGCCGCTCGCCGAACGCGATCATCGCGACGCCCGCCGTGACGGCAGGCAGGGTGCCCGCGATGACGCCCGCGTCGGCGGCTGAAGCGAGCTTCATGCCGCTGATCAGGAACACCGTGTAGCCGACGCTGCCGGCGCCCGCCTGCGCGATCACCAGCATCGTGTCGCGCCGGTTCAGGCGCGGGAACGTCGCGCCGCGCATGCGCATGATCGCGACGAGCAGGGGAAACGCAATCGCGAAGCGCAACGCCGTGGCGCAGAAAGGCGGCAAGCCGGCCGCGATGGTCTTGCTGACCACCACGGTGCTGCCCACGCCGATCATCGCCAGCGCGCAAAAGAGATAACCCGTCGAGCGTGAATTCATGTCGCGTCCTTGTCCGCTGATTGATGTGACACAGCATGGGGCGCGCGCGAACGCGGGTCTTGAATGAAATTGCAGCGCGACGAACGCGTGGCGACAGGCCGCGGGTTATGTCGCTCAGGAACGCCGCATCGCCGCCGCATAGCTCGCGGGCGTGATGCCGAGCAGGCGCACGAACGCGCGCGTCATATGGCTCTGATCGGCGAAGCCCGCGCCGGCCGCGGCGTCGGCGAGCGCGCTGCCTGCCGCGATCAGCCGGCGCGCGAGCGCCACGCGCCGCTGCATCCGGTAAGCGTGCGGTGGCAGGCCGAGCTCCCGCGCGAAACCGCGCAGCAGCTGGAAGCGGCTCATCCCCGCTTCGGACGCCAGATCGGCGAGCGTCAGCGCGGACGCAGGATCGTCGTCGATGCGCACCTTCGCGCGCGCGATCGGCGCGGCCGCGAGGCGCGGCGGCGCAAGCGTCGTGTGGTGCGCGCCGACATGGGCGATGAGCGCGACGAGCGCCTCTTCGCGCGCCATGTCGCAGGTGTGCGCGGCATCGTCGACAGCGGCTGCGAACAGGCGCTCAAACCGCATCTTCAGCAACGGGTCGTGCGTGACGGGCTGCGTCAGTTCGACGTCGCGCGTGAACATCTGCGTCAGCTCGCCCGCCGCCTCGAACATCAGCGAAGGCGCGAAGTAAAGCATGTGCCACGCGCGGCCACGCTCGTCGAGCGGGCTGCCGTCGTGGACTTCGCCGGGATTGCAGGTGATCACGTCATTGGCGCGCGCCTCGACCGGACCGCGTCCGCTCGCCGAACGCTGCCCGCCGCGCACGATCACGCCGATACCGAAGCCGTCGTGCGAATGGCGCGGAAAAGCATGCGTCGTTTCAGCGACCGTCGCTTCGAGGCCGTCGATTGCACAGCGAACCATCTGGACGCGGCCGCGCTGCATGCGAATCTCAGGCGCTCAGCCGGTCAGGCGCGCAATCACACGCGGGCGGGCGCGGCGACATCAGCGTTTGCCCTCGTCGCTGCGATCGCCTTCGCGGATCTTGCCCTGCGACACGCTGCTGCCCGGCGGCACGCTATGCGTGAGCCACACGTTGCCGCCGATCACCGAGCCCTTGCCGATCGTCACGCGACCCAGAATCGTCGCGCCCGCGTAGATCACGACGTCGTCCTCGACGATCGGGTGGCGTGCATTGCCCTTCACGAGCGAGCCGTCCACATCCGCCGCAAAACTTTTCGCGCCGAGCGTCACCGCCTGATACACGCGCACGCGCTCGCCGATAATCGCGGTCTCGCCGATCACCACGCCCGTGCCGTGATCGATGAAGAAGCTCGGGCCGATCGACGCGCCCGGGTGAATGTCGATGCCGGTGGCCGAGTGCGCGATCTCGTTGATGAAGCGCGCGAGGAGCGGCACGCCAAGCCGGTGCAGCGCGTGCGCGAGACGGTGATGCGTCATCGCGCCCACGCCGGGATAGCACAGCAGGATTTCGGTGATGTGCTGCGCGGCGGGGTCGCCCGCGAACGCAGCCTGGATGTCGCTCACGAGCAGCGCGCGAATGCCGGGCAACTGCTTGCCGAATTCGCGGGCGACATCGAATGCGCGCACGCTGAGTTCGGCATCGGGCGTCTCGCCATATTCCGGCAGAAAACGCAACGCGCGACGGATCTGCTCGGCCAGCAGCCGCAATGTGCTTTCAAGCGTATGGCCGACGTAATAGTCGACGCTTTCATCCGTCAGGTCGGGCGCGCCGTAGTGCGTCGGAAACAGCGCCGCGCGCAGGCCCGCGACGATATTGATCACCCCTTCGCGCGAGGGCAGTTCGCGGATGCCGCGCGGGTGGCGCGTTCGATGCAGTTCTTCGCGCGACGCCCGCAATGCGGCGACGATCTGTTCAAGACCCCAGTTATGGGAAGACACGTTTGACATGAGGACGGCGCCCGCGGGGGGTACGGTTTGAAGTGAAGTGTCCCCAAGATTACCGCGTTTTTTGTCTGCCCGCGTGACGCGCGCAAGGGACAGGCGCAAGCCGTGACGGCAGTCAGATCGTCACGCTGCTCGCGTCGATCCAGCGCACGGCCCAGTCGCGCGCGTGTGCAATAGCAGAGGCTTCGTCGGAAAAGCGGAGATCGACGGGGAAAAAACGGTTGGCGACGAGCTCGCCGTCGCTCGAACGTGAGATCACGACATAGGGTTGATACATACCGTCGCCGGAACGCGCCGGCGCACAGTTCAGCAAGTAGCCGCGATGTGTGAATGCAGCATCGAAGTGCATGAGTCACCCGCCCCTGACTGCCACGTCAATGATATGAGCGACGCGCGGCATTCTGTTCCCGCCAGCCCGCAGGCCGTTCTTCGATACGCGCCATCTCGTTCGGACTAAGATCATACTCTGTAGAAAATGCGTGTTCTACGGAAAAAAAGCAAAAAATGACGGGACACGCGGACGACCTCGACGGCACCCTTACCGGTATTGAAAGTGCGGCTGCCGGAACGGGTCTTGCTGGCAGAACAGGTGGGTATTTCACCTGAACGTTCCTGAATGGAGGTAGCGTCATGGACAGCACCGACGTAAAGAAGCCGCAGGGCGACGCCGCGCAGGCGGCAAAAAGTCCGCTCAGCGCCGAGATGCATAACGATCGCACGCACGACAGCACCGTCGACACCGACGGCAAGAATCACGAAGCGGCCCGGATCGCCGGACACGGCGCGATCAGTCCAGACGAAATCACCGGCAGCAATGCGTCGCTCGACGACAGCGTGCCGGACCTGCTCGCCGATATCGCCGGCTTCGACAGCCGCGTCGGCGGCAATCATCTTCTGCTGGCGCTGGAGCCGGGATGCACGCTCGTCGACAAGGGCATGGTCGCCCCGCAACAACCGTATGAACTCGA
>CALFSF010000046.1 GCA_937917025.1 uncultured Paraburkholderia sp. | reverse complement strand
GCACTACGAGAAGGGGTCGACCAACGACGGCAACCGCGTCGCCGGCGCGCCCGGCTTCGTCGCGGCTGCGCACGCGTACTACGCGGTGCCGTACGTGCCGGGCCTGAAGATCGGCGCGGACGCCAAGTTCACCGGCAATACGCCAGTGCGGCCGTCGGGCGATCTGAACGCGCCGGGCTACATGCTCGTGAATCTGGGCGCGACATATTCGACGCGTATTGCGGGACACGGCGTGTCGGTGCGCGCGGCGATCGACAACCTGACCAACCGGCGTTACTGGGAATACCAGTACGCGGATTACATCACGCCGGGCGAGCCCCGCACGCTGTCGTTGAACGCGCGTTTCGACTTCTGATGTAGAGGCGGTCACGGAAGGTTTCTGACGACGACATGCCCGTCACGAGACCTTCCCAACCAGCCGTCATCCCACGAAGCGACGCGTTGGCCGCCGCAACGGCGCACGGCTGAAGCCCCGCGTCTACCGCAAGCCCGCTGCGGACTCGACGTTGGCGACCATCGCGATAAGCCGTGGCGCGACGTCGTCGAGCAGCGCACGCGCCTGTGGCGTGTGGTCCATCACCGCGCAGTTGAACACGAGCGTTTCCGAGTCGACCGGCGCGCACAGCGGCACCGCGATGCCGTACACGTTCTTCTGCGTGTCGCCGTACGATACGCACACGCCCAGTTCGGCATGGTCGCGCATCGCCTGATCGAGTTGCGGCCGGTACCGCTGCCACTCGTCCGGCACGCCGACGCGCAACTGGTTCAGCGCCACTTCGCGTTCTTCGGGGCCGACGCCCGCGAGCCATGCCCGGCCCATGGCCGTGCGCAGAACCGGACGAACCGCGCCGACGTCGGGCCGCGCGTCGGAGCGCTTGTCCGCCGAGCAGCTTTCGATGTAGACCATGTTCGCCTGGTCACGCATGCCGAGCGAAACGGCACCGCGTATCTGCATCGCGAGTTCGCGCATGAAGGGCCGCGCGATCTGGCGGATACGCATGCCGGCCAGCAACGGATAGCCCATCGACAGCACGCCGCCGCCGAGCCGGTACTTGCGCGCCTCGACGTCGTGGCGCAGATATCCGAGCTCCGTCAACGTGAAGGCCAGCCGCGAAACCGTGGCCTTGGACAGTCCCGTGCGTTCGGCAAAATCGCGATTGCCGAGCATCCTTTCGCCGGGAAGAAAACAGCGCAGAATTTCGAGTCCGCGCGCGAGCGTCACGGCGAACTGGCGGTCATCGTCGTCAGGCAGCGCGAACATGGCGGGGCTCCTCATGCATGCGGTTCATGATCATTTGCCGGCCTGCGCGACGTCCTGCTGCGCCTCCAGTTCCTGTTCGAGTTTCTCGACCATCTGAATCAGCTTCGGCGCGATTTCGTCGACGAGCGTATGGCGGCCGAGCTGGATCTGCGGCACGCCGCAGTTGAAAACGAAGATCTCCGAGTCGATCGGCGTGCGCATCGGCACGGCCACCGCGTGAATGTCGCGCTTGATCTCGCCTTCGCTGAGCGCGAAGCCCCGCCTCTCGAACGCACGCAACTCGGGCGCGAGCGATGCGTGCCACGTCTGCCATTGCACCGGATCGCGGGTGCGCACGAGGTCGAGCACCGCGTCGCGCTGGACAGGCGTGGCGCGTCCCAGCCACGCGCGGCCCATCGCCGACGCCAGCACCGGCAGCGTCGCGCCCGTATCCGGCCGGAACGCGAGCGACTCATGCCGGCGCGACGTTTCGACATACACCACCTGCGTGCGGTCGCGCACGCCGAGCGACACCGATCCGCGTGTCGCGTCGGCGAGCTCCTTCATCAAGGGTCGCGCCAGTTCGCGGATGCGCAGGCCCTGCAGGAACGGATAGCCCACCGACACCGCGGCCGATCCCAGCCGGTATTTGCGCACGCTGTTGTCGTAGCGCAGGAATCCGATCATCGCGAGCGTGTACGTGAGGCGCGAAACGGTCGCCTTCGACAGGCCGGTCCGTTCGGCGAATTCCTTGTTGCCAAGCACCGGTTCGCCGACCTTGAAGCAGTTCAGCAGTTCGAGACCATGCGCGAGCGTCGTCGCGAACTGGGGATTACGGGACGGATAGGGGGTCATGGATGTAAACGGAAAAATGCGCGTGTTTTAGCGCTTCGCCTATTCAAACACAGCGCGGCGCGCGGCGCATCGGTGTTTAACATAGCGAAACCCTAATATCGACATCCTGCCAGATTGTTAGGCTTGGACCACATCTTCAGTCCCAGTCCGGAGTGGTTTCAATGCCCTTGTCTTCCAGCGAGCACGCCGCGCTCGACGCGCTGTTCAATCCCGCCTCCATCGCCGTGGTCGGCGCTTCGTCGAATCCCGCAAAGATCGGCGGGCTGCCCGTCGAATATCTGCTGAGCCAGCGTTATCCCGGCGCGATCTATCCGGTCAATCCGAAGCAGGACCGCATCCAGGGCCTGCAGGCGTGGCCTTCGCTGCGCGACGTCGGCGCGCCCATCGATATGGCGATCTGCTCCGTGCCCGCCTCCGGCGTCATGTCCGCCGTCGAGGACGCCGCCGTCGCGGGCGTGCGCTCCATCGTGATGTTTTCATCGGGCTTCGCCGAAACCGGCGACGCGGGCCGGCGCGCGCAGAACAACCTGCGCGCGCTCGTCGAGGAAAGCGGAATCCGGCTGCTCGGGCCGAACTGTCTCGGCTTCGTGAACAACCATCAGCGCGTCTACGCGACCTTCACGCCGGCGCTGAAAATCGCCGCGCCGCTGCGCGGCAACATCGGGCTCATCAGCCAGAGCGGCGCGTTCGGCATCTTCGCGTTGATGCTGGCGCAGCGGCGCGGCCTCGGCGTCAGTCATTTCGTGTCGACGGGCAACGAAGCCGACATCGAACTCGCCGATGCGCTCGCGTGGCAGGCGCTCGATCCGGCGACGTCCGTGATCCTCTGCTACCTCGAAGGCGCGCGCGACGGCGACAAGCTCTGCGCGGCGCTCGAACTCGCGCGCGCCCAGCGCAAGCCGGTGGTGATGTGCAAGGTCGGGCGCACGACGCAGGGCGCGGCCGCGGCGGCGTCGCACACGGCTTCGCTTGCCGGCTGCGACGAAATCTACGATGCGGTGCTGCGTCAGTACGGCGTCTACCGCGCGAACGACATCCACGAACTGTTCGACATCGGCTATGCGTGCTCGGTCGCGCCGATGCCCGCGTCGGACGCGCTCGGCATCGTGTCGATCTCGGGCGGCGCGGGCGTATTGATGGTCGACGAAGCGCACCGGCTCGGGCTGTCGGTGCCCGCGCTGCCGCAAGCCGCGCAGCAGGTGATTCTGGAGCGTGTGCCGTTCGCGTCCGCCGTCAATCCCGTCGACATCACGGGCCAGGTGCTCAACGACACCGCGCTGCTGGGTGACGCCGTCGACACGATGCTCGCGCACGGCGGGTACGACGCGCTGGTGTCGTTTCAGGCCGTCACCGGAATTTCGACGCAGCACCGGCCGCTCGTCACCGATCTCTGGGCGCGCGTGCGCGCGGCGCACCCCGACCTGACGGTCGCGGTCGTGTCGATTTTCGACGAAGCGAACCGCGACTTCCTCGAAGCGCAGCGCTGCCTCACGTTCGAGGAACCCGCCGCCGCCGTGCGCGCGATTGCGGCATTGCATGGCTTTCGGCAGCACTTCGATCGCGCCGCCGCGCCCATTGCGTTGCCCGAACCGGTGGTCCTCCACGGCGAGCGTCTCGACGAAGCCGCCGCGCTGCAACTGCTCGCCTCGGCGGACATCCCGGTCGTGCCGAGCCGCGCGGTGTCGACGGCCGGCGAAGCGGCCACGGCGGCCGCGGCGATCGGCTTTCCGGTCGCGCTGAAAGTGCTGTCCGCCGACATCGCGCACAAGTCCGACGTGGG
>CALFSF010000045.1 GCA_937917025.1 uncultured Paraburkholderia sp. | reverse complement strand
ATGGCAGACATACAAAACACCGTCCCCACGGCGGTCACTCCCGCGAGCGGCCGCACGCTGGCCGCCCGTGAATTCTGGGCCAACTTCTCGCGCAATCGTGGCGCGGTCGTGGCGGGCATCATCGTGCTCGCGCTGATCTTCATCGCGATCTTCGCGCCGCTGATCTCGCCGCACAGCCCGATCGAGCAGTACCGCGACTTCGTGAAGATTCCGCCGGCATGGCTCGAGGGCGGCAACTGGAAGTTCATCCTCGGTACCGACGAAGCGGGCCGCGACATCCTTTCCCGTCTGATGTACGGCGCGCGGCTGTCGTTCTGGATCGGCTTCGTTTCGGTGGTGCTGGCGCTGATTCCGGGCATCGTGCTGGGGCTCATCGCCGCATTCTTCGAAAAGTGGGCCGATACGCCGATCATGCGCATCATGGACGTGCTGCTCGCGCTGCCGTCGCTGCTGCTCGCCGTCGCCGTGGTCGCGATCATCGGTCCGGGCCTCATCAACACGATGCTCGCCATCGCGATCGTCGCGCTGCCCGGTTACGTGCGTCTCACGCGTGCGTCGGCGCAAGGCGAACTGCAGAAGGAATACGTGACGGCTTCGCGCGTCGCGGGGGCGAGCACGCTGCGCCTGATGTTCTCGCAGGTGCTGCCCAACTGCGCCGCGCCGCTGATCGTGCAGGCCACGCTCGGCTTTTCGTCGGCGATTCTCGATGCCGCCGCGCTCGGTTTTCTCGGCCTCGGCGTGCAACCGCCTTCGGCGGAGTGGGGCGCGATGCTCGCGTCGGCGCGCGACTATATCGACAGTGCATGGTGGATCGTCACGATGCCCGGTCTTTCCATCCTGATTTCGGTGCTCGCGATCAACCTGCTCGGCGACGGGCTGCGAGATGCACTCGATCCCAAACTGAAGCGAATGGCCTGACATGGAACAATCCCCACGCTCACTTCATTCGCAGTCCCCCGAGGGGGCGAGTCAGCCCGCTTCGGGCGGCCGTGCGCGTACTGACAGTAATCTTCTGACCATCCGCAATCTCGCGGTGAACTTTAGCGGCGCGCCCGCTGTCGACCGGATCAACCTCGACGTGAAACCCGGCGAGGTGGTGGGTGTCGTCGGTGAATCCGGTTCGGGTAAAAGCGTGACGATGATGGCGCTGATGGGCCTCATCGACGCACCGGGCAAAGTGACGGCCGACGAGATCACCTTCAACGGCACGAATCTGCTGAAGGCATCGGCGAGGGAACGCCGCAAGATCATCGGCAAGGACATCGCGATGGTCTTTCAGGACGCGCTGACGAGCCTGAACCCGAGCTACACCGTCGGCTATCAGATCAAGGAAGTGCTGAAGCTGCACGAAGGCCTGCGCGGCGATGCGTTGCACCGGCGCGCGCTGGAACTGCTCGACCAGGTCGGGATTCCGGATGCGAAGAACCGCATCACGTCGTTTCCGCACCAGATGTCGGGCGGCATGAACCAGCGTGTGATGATCGCGATGGCGGTGGCGTGCAACCCGAAACTGCTGATCGCCGACGAGCCGACCACCGCGCTCGACGTCACGATCCAGGCGCAGATCATGGAACTGCTTGTGAAGCTGCAGAAGGAACGCGGCATGGCGCTCGTGCTGATTTCGCACGATCTTGCCGTGGTGTCGGAAGTCGCGCAGCGCGTCGCCGTGATGTACGCGGGCGAGATCATCGAAACCAACAAGGTGCCCGATATCTTCGCCGCGCCGCATCATCCGTACACGGAAGCGTTGCTGGCGGCGATTCCCGAGCACAACGTCGGCGCGATGCGGCTCGCCGCGTTGCCCGGCATGGTGCCGGGGCGCGACGACCGGCCGCGCGGGTGTCTCTTCGCGCCGCGCTGCAAGTATGTGGTCGACGACTGCATGAAGGCGCGCCCGGCGCTCGCGCCGCTGCCGTCGCACGGCGACGCGGTGCAGGTGCGCTGCATCAAGCCGCTGAACCTGACGGGCGATGCCAACATTCACAACCGCGGAGGCGCACGATGAATGCAGTACCCGAAACGCGCCGCAGGCAGCCGGCGCGCCCCGCCGGCGACAAGGTGCTGATCGCCGACCAGCTCGCGCGTCACTACGCCGTGAAGCGCGGCATGTTCAGCCAGGGCACGGTGAAGGCGCTCAACGGCGTGTCGTTTTCGCTGGAACGCGGCAGGACGCTCGCCGTGGTCGGCGAATCCGGCTGCGGCAAGTCGACGCTCGCGCGTCAGCTCACGATGATCGAGGCGCCCACGTCCGGGCGTCTTTTGATCGACGGTGAAGATGTCGCGGGCGCGGATCATACGAAAATCGCGGCGCTGCGGCGGCGTGTGCAGATGGTGTTCCAGAACCCGTTTGCCTCGCTGAATCCGCGCAAGACGGTCGAGCAGACGCTTGGCGAGCCGCTCGCGATCAACACGCCGCTCTCCGCCGGCGAGCGCGCTGAACGCATCGCGCAGATGATGCGCACGGTCGGCCTGCGTCCCGAACACGCGAAGCGCTATCCGCATATGTTCTCGGGCGGGCAGCGTCAGCGTGTCGCGATCGCGCGCGCGATGATTCTCGATCCGCAGATCGTCGTGGCCGACGAGCCGGTCTCCGCGCTCGACGTGTCGATCCAGGCGCAGATCCTGAACCTCTTCATGGACCTTCAGGAAGAGTTCAAGACGAGCTATGTGTTCATCTCGCACAACCTGTCGGTGGTCGAGCACATCGCGGATGACGTGATGGTGATGTACTTCGGCGGCGTCGCCGAACTCGGTGACAAGAAGACGATTTTCAGCAAGCCGCGGCACCCGTATACGCGCGCGCTGATGTCCGCGACGCCGTCGATCTTCGAAGCCGACCGGCGCATCCAGATCAAGCTGCAGGGCGAAATGCCGTCGCCGCTCAATCCGCCGTCGGGCTGCACGTTCCATCAGCGCTGCCCGTACGCGATCGACCGGTGCCGGACCGAAGAGCCGAAGCTGCGCGACGTGGATGGCCGTCAGGTATCGTGTCACCGTGCCGAGGAGGTAGGGGAGGCGGATGCCTGATCCGTTGGCGGCGCGTCGTGCTGCGCGCCGCCTGCGTGAGGGCGGCCTGTGCGCCGTCTTCGCGCTTCTTGTTATGTCAGTCGCCGCGTGCGCTTGCGGCTGCGCTTTTGGCCGCGCTTTTGGCTGCGTTCGTGGCTGCGTCGGCGCGCTGCTTGGCGCGTTGCGCTGGCCGTGGCTTCGGCTTCCGCGTGCCGCCGCTGCACGCGTTTTGACGCAGCGCGGGCGGCGGCTGTTCGCCGTGCCCGGACGGATCGCGCTTGCACCTGCGCTTTTGTGCGCGGGTATCGCGGCGATGTCGGCGGTAGCTCACGCCGCCGGGCCGTCAGCGAATGCGCCGGCGCAGTCCAGGGCGCCGGTGTCACCTCCGCCGCCGCGCGCAACCCTGCCGGGTTTCAATCCGCCGCCGCCGTCGAACAATTCCGCGAGCGGCGCGGTGCGCGTGCAGCCCGCGCGCATGCCGTTCTATGTCGCGACGCGCGGCACGACGACGATCTACGTGCTCGGCACGCTGCACGTCGGCGACCCCGTCGACTATCCGCCCGATCAGCCGTTTCGCAAGCCGATCCTGGCCGCGCTCGCCGCTTCGCCGACGCTCGCGCTCGAACTGTCACCCGACGATCTGCTCGTGTCGCAGGACGACGTCTCGAAGTTCGGCGTGTGTTCGCGCGAATGTCTGCCGCGCCTGCTGCCGGATCCGCTGTGGCGCCGGCTTGCGCTGCGTCTGCGGGGCAATCCGGCCGCGCTCGACGAGATCAAGAAAATGCGTCCGTGGCTCGCGGCGCTGCTGGTCGAAACCTACGATTCGCTGAGCGCCGGCCTGCAGACCGAATACGGCACCGAGGCGCAGCTGCAGAACGTCTATCTGAAGACGCGCGGCAAGATCGTCGGGCTGGAAACGCTGTCCGCGCAGATGCGCGCGTTCACCGGGCTCACGCTCGCGCAGCAGCGCGAAATGCTCGCCGAGGATCTCGTGCAGACGCCCGAGGAAAACGTCGCCGACGTGCGCATGCTGCACCGGCTCTGGCGCGTGGGCGACGCGGACGCAATCGCCGCGTGGAATACCGCGAAGTCGGAGAAGCTGGCGCGCGACCCGCGCCTGTCGGCGTCGATCGACAACAAGATCCTCTACGACCGCAACCGGCGCTTCGCCGCGCGGATGGTGGCGATCGCCGCGCCGAACAAGCCGGTATTCGTCGCGATCGGCGCGCTGCATCTGGGCGGACCCAGAGGCGTGCTGGCATTGCTGCGCCAGCGCGGTTTCGTCGTCGACGCGAACTGAGCGGCCACGCGGGCGCCTCGCGCCGGTCCCGTCGCGTCGACGTGACGCGGCGAACAGGCGTGCGCCCGGACGTGTGCTCAGGCCTCAAAGAAACATCAGGGTGTTCAGCAGGAAGATGTTCACGACCAGCAACACCAGCGCGGTCGGCACCTGCACCTTGATCACGCCGTTCTTGTCCGGCAGTTCCAGCAGCGCCGCCGGGACGATGTTGAAGTTCGCCGCCATCGGCGTCATCAGCGTGCCGCAGTAGCCCGAGAACATCCCGATCGCGACCATCACCGCCGGATTGCCGTGGAACACGCCGACCAGGATCGGCACGCCCACGCCGCCCGTCATGACCGGGAACGCGGCGAACCCGTTGCCCATCACCATCGTGAAGAGCGCCATGCCGATGCAGTACACGGCCACCGCGACGAGCCGGTAATCGAGGTTCACGTACGCGATCGTCAGATGCGCGACCGCCTTGCCGACGCCCGCGTCCGAGAACACGAGGCCCAGCATGCCCAGCATCTGCGGCAGGACGGCGGCCCACGACAGCGCGTCGACGAGGCGGCGCGTTTCCTTCATCGACTGCCCGACGGTGTCGCGCGTCATCACGCACGCGACGGCGAGCGCGATCACGCAACCGATGCCGAAGCCGATCAGCGTGACGTTTTTCAGCTCGACGAGCGGCATGCCGCCGACGGAGAAATACTTCGCGGTGAGTGTCACGATCACGGTGACGACGGGAATCGTCAGCGCCGGAATGAAGAGCTTGTTGCCGAGACGCCGCGCGCTCGCGAGCCGTGTTTCTTCCGACAGCAGTTTCGGCTTCCCCGCGGTGACGCCGCCAAAACCCGCGATCAGCGCCATCGCGATCACCAGCACGCCGACCACTTCGGGCGGCAGGCGATCGCCGACGAGGAAAATCAGCGCATAGATGATCCAGAAGCCACCCGCGAGAAAACGGCGCGGGTGTTCCCGGTCCGACATGATCATGCTGCCGACGATCAGCAGCACGATGCCGAGCAGCCAGAACAGATAGTTGATGGTGATCATGCGTTGTCTCCCGAAGCCGTCTGCGTCTGCGTCTGCGTGTGCGAAGCGGTTATCCGGTCTGCGTCCGCCGGCGCGCCGCCGCGCAGTTCACGCTCGAGCCTGCGATCGAGCAGCCACAGCCGGAAGCCGTGCACGATGAACGCGCAGATCGCGGTCGGAATGCCCCACACCGCCACATGCATCGGCTCGACGACGATGCCCGCTTCCTTCAGGAACGTCACCATCAGCACGATCGCGCCGAACGCGACGAAGATGTCTTCGCCGAAGAAGAGGCCGACGTTGTCCGTCGCCGCCGAATACGCGCGCAGACGATAGCGGACCGCATCGCTGATCTTGCCGAAGCGGGTTTCGGTTGCGCCCTCGGCCATCGGCGCGAGGAGCGGGCGCACCATCTGCGGATGTCCGCCGAGCCCGGTCAGGCCGACTGCGGCGGTCAGCTCGCGCACCAGCAGATAGACGATCAGCAGACGCCCGGCGGTCGCCGCCTTGATGCCGCCGATCCAGATCTGCGCGCGTTCGCGCAGGCCGTGCCGTTCGAGCAACCCGATTACCGCGAGCGGCAGCAGGATGATGAGCGGGATGTTGCGGGTCTTGATGAAACCGCTACCGATGGCCGCGAGAATTTTCTCCGGCGGGAAATGCGCGGCGAGCCCGGTGGCGATAGCGGCGGCCGCCACGATCAGCATCGGATTGAAGCGCAACACAAACCCGATGATGATGACGGCCACGCCAATGAGCGGCCATAAACTGACTGTAGTCTGCATCTGGATCTCCAAACTGGGTTCGTTTTGTATGAGTGAACCCGGGATGCCGCTGGTCGCGGCTCATAACGGGCGGCGTAAGGGCGTGCCGTGCGCCGTCCTGCCCTGCGCGACTCTTGATGGCCGCGTCGACTGCATCGTTGTTGCTGGCTTGCGGGTATTGCGGTGTGACGGGTGGTGCCTGTGCAGGTGCTGCGACTGCTGTTTCAACGGTATCTGGCAAACGCCCCGCTAGAAGGCGGGGCGTCGATGTGTCTCGTTTGTGGCGTCTGCCCGGCGCGCGCGACGCATCAGGCTCGCGCGCTGCTGGCCGCATGGACGTCGATGCCGGCGTCCGCGAGCGCCGTGCGGATGCGCTGCGCGAACGCCAGCGCGTGCGGACCGTCGCCGTGCAGACAGATCGTCTGCGCATTGAGCGGCACCCACTGGCCGTCGACGGCCTGCACGCGCTGGTCGCGCACCATCGCGAGCGTGCGTTCGAGCACGATCTCCTCGTCGTCGAGCAGCGCGCCCGGCTGCGAGCGCGGCACGAGCGAGCCGTCGGCGCGATAGCCCCGGTCGGCGAACACTTCCTCGATGGCGGTCAACCCCGCTTCGCGCACCGCGGTCACGAATCCGCTGTTCGCGAGCGCGAATACGGCGACGGAAGGATCGAAGTCATGCACCGCGGAAGCGATGGCGTCGGCGATTTTCGGATCGCGCGCGGCCTGGTTGTAGAGCGCGCCGTGCGGCTTCACGTGCGCGATGCGCCCGCCCTCCGCCTGCGCGATCGCCGAGAGCGCGCCAAGCTGGTACAGCACGCCCGCGTAGATGTCGCCGGCCGGCAGATCCATCTCCTTGCGACCGAAGTTCTCCGGATCGTTGAAACTCGGATGCGCGCCGATCGACACGCCCTTGCGCACCGCCCAGCGCACGCAGTCGCGCATCGCGGTGGCGCCGCCGGCGTGCCAGCCGCACGCGATATTGGCCGAGCTGACGAGATCGAGCAGCGCTTCGTCGGTGTTGCAGCCTTCGCCGAGGTCGGCGTTCAGGTCGATTTCCATGGTCCTCTCCTACTTGTCCTGCAACGCCGCCAGCGCCGGCTGGCGCGCGCAGCGTTCTTCATGCATGGCGATCGCGGCATCGATCTGCCGCAGATACGTGCGTTCCTCGAGCAGCGCGCGGCGCGCTTCTTCGACCGTCGTGGGCAGAAAGCGGATCGCGCCGTTCAGGCGTACCTGCGCGAGCTTCCACATGTCGGCCTGGATCACGGCACCGATCTTCGGATAGCCGCCCGTGGTCTGCGCGTCGCTCATCAGGATGATCGGCTGGCCGTTCGGCGGCACCTGGATCGTGCCCGGCAGCACCGCGTGCGACAGCAGATCCGCCTGTTGCCGGCGTTCGAGCGCGGTGCCGGCGAGGCGGTAGCCCATCCGGTTGCTGTTCGGCGTGACGAGCCATTCGTCGTCCCAGAACGCGCTGTGCGCACTGGCGGTGAAGCTCTCGTATTCCGGCCCGGGCAGCACGCGGATCGGCACGGCCCACGGTACGCTCGACAGATGACGCCCGCGCCGCACGGGTTCGTCCACCAGCACGAACTTGCACCAGGCCGGCGCCTTCACGCCGAATGCCGGCGCTTCGGGGCTGAACCACGAGCCGGGGCGCGCGGACGGCACCCCGGCCGGCAGACGGTCGCCGTCGCGCAGCGCGCGCCCGCCGAGTCCGCCGAAGCCGGCGGCCAGATCGGTGCTGCGCGAGCCGAGCATCGGCAGGACATCGATGCCGCCCGCCACGGCGACGTAGCCGCGCATGCCGCGCTTCGCCGCGTTGAGCGTGAGTGCCTGGCCGGCCTGCACTGGCAGGCTCCACCACGACCAGACCGGCTTGCCGTCGAGCGTCGCGCCGAACTCCGTGCCGGTGATCGCCACGCGCGTCGCGCGTGAAAAGCGCAGCACGGTCGGGCCGAACGTGATTTCGAGGCCCGCCGCATCGGGCCGGTTGCCGACAAGCCGGTTGCCGACTTCGAGCGACAGACGGTCGAGCGCGCCGCCCATCGCGACGCCGAGATGCCGGTAGCCGTGGCGGCCGGAATCCTGAATGGTGGTCAGAAGACCTGCGCGGACGACCTCGATCATGCGTCGATTCCCGCGATGGTGAAGCGCACGCGGTCGCCCGGTTGCAGCAGCGTGGGCGGCGTTCGCGCCGGATCGAAGAGCGGCAGCCCGGTGCGGCCGATCAACTGCCAGCCGCCTGGCGACACGGCCGGATAAATCCCGGTTTGCGCGCCGCCGATGCCGACCGAGCCGGCCGGAACTTCGAGCCGCGGCACCGCGCGGCGCGGCGTGTGCAGCTTCTCGTCGAGGCCGCCCAGATAGGCGAAACCCGGCTGGAAGCCGAGAAAGAACACGACGTATTCGCCCGCGGCGTGACGCTTCACGACTTCATCGGCGGATAACCCCGTGTGCTTCGCGACGACGCCCAGGTCCGGGCCCGCGTCGCCGCCGTACGTCACCGGAATTTCGACTTCGCGGCCCGTGGACGCCGCGTCCGCCGCGCTGTCCCAGGCGGCGCGCAGCAGATCGGTGAGGGCGTCGCGATCGGCCTCGAGCGGGTTGATGACGAGCGTCAGATTGTTCATTCCCGGCACGACTTCGAGTACGTGCGGCCAGGCGCGCGCGGCCTGCGCGGCCGCCCAGACGCGCTGCTGGCAGGCGAGCGTGGCCGGCGGCGCGCATTCGCAGACGAGTGCGTTGTCGCCCAGCGGATAGATGCGTGGCTGATTCATGAATGACCTGATTCGATTCGGGTACTCCACCCGCGCCGGTCGCGAGGGCGCGCGGCACGTCGAGCAGCATACATTCTCAATAAATTATCTACAATTTATCAATAAGCGTTTGTGCCAGGCTCATTTTTTCGGGCGGCCGTCGTACACTTCCGGCACCTTCCCAACGTGTGTCGAGATTGCCTCATGTCGCGTCATCCCACCAAGATCGTCTCGTCGGAACATCTCGTTTCCGAATCGAGCGCGGAGCTTTCCGAGCTGGAATACGCGCTGATCATGGCGGGCAACGCGTTCAACCGCTGGATGGTGCGCTGCATGTCGGCGGCGGGCGACAAGGACATGACCGCCATCGAAGTCTCGCTGCTGCACCACGTGAGCCATCGCGAGCGTCGCAAGAAACTGGCCGACATCTGCTTCGTGCTGAACATCGAGGACACGCACGTCGCGACCTATGCGCTGAAGAAGCTCGTAGCTAGAGGGTATGTAAAAAGCGAAAAGACCGGCAAGGAGGTGTTCTTCGAGGCGACCGAAACCGGCCGCGCGCTGTGCCTCCATTACCGCGAGGTGCGCGAGAGCTGCCTCATCTCGACATTGAAGGAAAGCGGTCTGACGAATGAACAGATCGGCGACGCGG
>CALFSF010000044.1 GCA_937917025.1 uncultured Paraburkholderia sp. | reverse complement strand
TTCATCCTCGTCAACAAGTACGACTGCGGTCTCCGTCTGCCGATCACGAACCCGAAGATCACGCAGGGCGGTCGGCTTGAACGCGGCGACGTCGTCGTGTTTCGCTATCCTAGAGTCGAGTGGGTCGACTACAGCAAACGGGTGATCGGCTTGCCGGGCGACGTCGTCGCATATCAGGACAAGAAGCTCACGATCAACGGCAAGCCGGTGCCGGAAACGGCGCTGCCGGATTACTTCGACGAAGAGCGCATTGGCTACGCGAAGCAGTTCGAGGAAGATCTCGGCGGACGCAAGAACGCGATCCTGAACAATCCGGCGGTTCCGCCGTTCATCGTCGGCGCGGAAGACTATCCGTATCGCGACAACTGCACGTATAACGCGCAGGGCGTGATCTGCACGGTGCCGCCGGGCAACTATTTCATGATGGGCGACAACCGCGACAACAGTGCGGACAGCCGCTACTGGGGTTTCGCGCCGGACAAGAACATCGTCGGTCGCGCGTTCTTCGTCTGGATGAACTTCAGCAGTCTCAAGCGCATCGGTTCCTTCAACTGACCGCGCGGCAACAGAGCCGCATCGCACGCCGCGCACAACGCGCGGCGTGTTGGCACGTTACTTTAAGAACGTGCGGTAACGTCGCTTCACCACGCTTTTTCGTCGGCCGTCCCGCGTCTTCGCCGGGGCAGGCGCCCGCGTTATACTCTGCACATGCCCCTATCTCCGTTGGAAAGCCGTTTGCGCTACGAATTTCGCAATGCGGAATTGCTGCGCCAGGCTTTAACTCACCGCAGTCACAGTGCTACGCATAATGAACGGCTCGAGTTTCTCGGCGACTCTGTTCTGAACTGCGCGGTGGCTGCGCTATTGTTCCAACGTTTCGGCAAACTGGACGAAGGCGATCTGTCGCGCGTCCGTGCCAATCTGGTCAAGCAGCAGTCGCTGTATGAAATTGCTCAGGCCCTGAATATTTCCGAAGGCTTGCGTCTCGGCGAGGGCGAGTTGCGCAGCGGCGGTTTCCGTCGCCCGTCGATTCTGGCGGATACGCTGGAAGCCGTGCTGGGCGCGGTTTTCCTCGACGGTGGCTTCGACGCCGCGCAAACCGTCATCAAGCGTCTGTACGTGCCGATTCTCGACCATATCGATCCGCGCACGCTCGGCAAGGATGCTAAAACGCTGCTTCAGGAATACCTGCAGGGTCACAAGATTGCGTTGCCGACCTATACCGTCGTCGCGACGCATGGTGCGGCGCACAATCAGCAGTTCGAAGTCGAATGCACGGTGCCGAAGCTGGACGTGAAGGTGTCCGGCTCGGGCGCCAGCCGTCGCGCGGCCGAGCAGGCCGCAGCCAAGAAGGCGCTCGACGAAGTCATGGCGGCCGCGCCCGCGCTGGTCACGAAGCCGAAGCGCTCGAAGGGTGCCCGCGCCGCGAAGCGCGCCGAGCCGGAGATCGTGCCGGGCGTTGCGGGCGTGCAGACCGCGCTGGACTTGCGATCGCCGGATCATCGAAAGTCGTCGGAGCGCGCCGGGCGTGGTGAAGCGCGAGCGGCGCAGGCCGTAGCAGACGGCGCTCCCGCCGCGAACGAACCTGCGAGTGCGCCAGCCTCGCTGCCGCTAGCCGTGATTCGCGCCGCTCACGTCGAATACAGCGAGCACGCGCAGCCGCCGTCGCAGGACAAAGTCGATCGCAGCGAAAAAGCCGCCGATAAAGCTGCCGACAAATCCGATAAAGCGGACAAAGCCGACGCCAGCCGTCCCGCCGCCGACAAGCTCACCCTTCACAGCCGCGAACCGGCGCCGGGCGCTGCCGGCGCACTGGACGAAGTCGAACTCGACCCCGGTGTAGCAGGCGCGGTACAAACGCGCGCCGCCGACGCCGGCCATTGATGCATCCAGCGCGCCGCACGGGTCGTACCCGGCCGCGCGTCCACCCGAACCTGCCGTAACCCGAATATGAACGCTCCCACTCCCCCTGGTTTTCGCTGCGGCATGGTCGCGATCGTCGGCCGCCCGAACGTCGGCAAATCGACGCTGATGAACGCGCTTGTCGGCCAGAAAGTCAGCATCACGTCGCGCAAGGCGCAGACCACGCGCCATCGCATCACCGGCATTCACACGCTCGAAGACGCGCAGTACATCTTCGTCGACACGCCGGGTTTTCAGACGAAGCACAGCGGCGCGCTGAACCGCTCGCTCAATCGTGCGGTCACCTCGACGCTTACCGCGGTCGACGCGATCCTGTTCGTGATCGAAGCCGGCCGTTTCGGCCCGGACGACCAGAAGGTGCTCGATCTGATCCCGCCGTCGGTGCCCACGCTGCTGATCGCGAACAAGCTCGACCGCGTGTCCGACAAGGACAGCCTGTTTCCCTTCATGCAGCAGGTGAGCGCGCTGCGCCAGTTCAACGAGATCGTGCCGCTGTCGGCGAAGAATCCCGACGACATCAAGCGCCTGATGGCGACGGTGAAGCCGTTCCTGCCGGAAGGCTCGCCAATCTATGGCGAAGACGACCTGACGGATCGCAGCGAGCGTTTTCTTGCCGCGGAAATCCTGCGCGAAAAAGTGTTCCGCTGGACGGGCGACGAACTGCCGTACACGAGCACCGTGCTGATCGACAAGTTCGAGACGGAAGGGCGCCTGCGCCGTATTTTCGCGACGATCATGGTCGAGCGCGACACGCACAAGGCGATGATCATCGGCCAGAAGGGCGCGAAGCTGAAGCAGATCAGCACCGAAGCGCGCCTCGACATGGAAAAGCTGTTCGACGGCCCCGTGTACCTCGAAACCTTCATCAAGGTGAAGAGCGGCTGGGCCGACAACGAAGCCGGACTTCGCGCCTATGGGTACGAATGACGCCTGGGTGACGTTGCAACCCGGCGCCGATCCGGACGACGACGGCGAACCGGCCGTGCCGGCGCCAGCGCCTTCCCGGGCCCGCAAATCCTCTTCCGCGAAAAGCGGTGGCGAAGGCGACGCGCGCAAGGCGCCCGCGCGCCGTCCTTCCTCGCGCGCGTCGGCGTCCGATTACCGGGTCGCCGAACAGCCCGCGTTTGTCCTCCATAGCTATCCGTATCGCGAAACCAGCCTGATCATCGACGTGCTGTCGCGCGATCACGGCCGTCTCGCGCTTGTCGCGAAGGGCGCGAAGCGCCCGCATTCGGCGTTGCGCGGCGTCCTGCAGACGTTTCAGCCGCTCGCGCTGTCATGGTCCGGCAAGTCGGAAGTGCGCACGCTGACCGGCGCGGAGTGGGTCGGCGGCATGCTGCCGCTCGCGGGCGACGCGCTCCTGTGCGGCTTCTACGTGAACGAGCTGCTCGTCAAATTCTGCGCGCGCGAGGATCCGCATCCGCAGTTGTTCCATCACTACGTCGTCACGATGATGCGTCTCGCGCATGACGAGCCGCCCGTGCAGGTGCTGCGTTCGTTCGAGCGCGTGCTGCTGCGGGAAACTGGCTACGCGATGGCGCTCGATCGTACCGTCACGCGTCGCGCGGTCGTGGCGGACGGACGCTATGTGTTCGATCCGGAGCGCGGCGTGCGTGAAGCGTCCGGTGAGCTTCCCGCGCAATGGCCGGTGATTGCCGGACAGACATTGCTCGACATGGAGCAGGACGATTACCATCGTCCTCAGACAATCTCGCAGAGCAGGACACTGATGCGCTTCCTGCTCAATACCTACCTTGCCGGCACGCCGCTCGCGACGCGCCAGATCCTGATCGACCTGCAGAACCTATGAGCTTCTTTCTGACGTCTCCTGGCGTGATCGACCTCGGTGTAAACATCGATCACGTCGCCACGCTGCGTAACGCACGCGGCACATCTTATCCCGACCCGATCCGCGCGGCGCTTGCCGCCGAGGAAGCGGGCGCCGACGCGATCACGCTGCATCTGCGCGAGGACCGCCGGCATATCGTCGACGTCGACGTGCGCACGCTGCGCCCGCTTCTGAAAACGCGCATGAATCTGGAATGCGCGCTCACGCAGGAAATGCTCGACATCGCGTGCGAGGTGAAACCGCATGACGTCTGCCTCGTGCCCGAAAAGCGCGCGGAGCTGACAACCGAAGGCGGTCTCGATGTCGCCGGCCAGTTCGAGGCCGTGCGTGCGGCGTGCCGTCAACTGGCGGACGCGGGCTCGCGCGTGTCGCTTTTCATCGATCCGGACGAAACGCAGATCCGTGCGGCACATGAAGCCGGCGCGCCGGTCATCGAGCTTCACACGGGCCGGTACGCCGACGCGCACGACGCGGGCGAGCAGCAGCGAGAATACGAGCGTGTCGTGCGCAGCGTGGCGTTCGGCCGCTCGCTCGGCATCAAGGTCAACGCGGGACACGGCCTGCATTACACGAACGTCCAGCCGATCGCGGCGATCGAGGGCATCGTTGAACTGAATATCGGTCACGCGATCGTCGCGCATGCGATCTTCGCGGGCTGGGACAACGCCGTGCGCGAGATGAAGGCGATCATGGTCGCCGCGCGTCTCGGCGCCAGCGCGTGATGCCTTCGATAACCGGCACGGCGGCCACGGCATGACGATCTACGGCATCGGCACCGACATCGTTCAGGTAAGCCGCGTGGCGGCGGTCATGGAGCGCACCAACGGCCGTTTTGCCGAGAAAGTGCTCGGCGCGGACGAGTTGCGCATCTATCACGCCCGCCATGCGCGATCGGCGGCGCGCGGCCTCGCGTTCCTCGCGACACGCTTTTCGGCGAAAGAAGCGTTTTCGAAGGCGATCGGTCTCGGCATGCGCTGGCCGATGACCTGGCGCGCGCTGCAGACGCTCAACGAGCCGAGCGGCAAGCCGATGGTCGTCGCCTCGGGCGAACTGGCCGGGTGGCTCGACGCGCGCGGTATCACGGCGCGCGTGACGATCAGCGACGAGCGTGACTATGCGGTGTCGTTCGTGATCGCCGAAATCGCCGGTCCTGCTGTTTCCTGAACTCATCCGAAACCTGAAACCTTTCAGCGCGGCGTCGGGCCGCGCTTCATCCCTGCTGCCACCAATCAGATGAAATACGCTCCTGGACCCGTGATGCTCGATGTAGTCGGCAAACAGCTGAGCGCCGATGATGTGCGCCGTCTCGCGCATCCGATGACCGGCGGTGTCATCCTGTTCGCGCGGCATTTCGAGAGCCGCGCGCAACTGCATGCGCTCACCGATGCGATCCGCGCGGTGCGCGACGACCTGCTGATCGCCGTCGACCATGAAGGCGGCCGCGTGCAGCGCTTTCGCACCGACGGCTTCACGGTGCTGCCCGCGATGGGCAAGCTCGGCGCGCTGTGGGACAAGGACGTGCTGCACGCGACGAAAGTCACGACGGCGGTGGGGTACGTGCTCGCGTCGGAGCTGCGCGCGTGCGGCATCGACATGAGCTTCACGCCGGTGCTCGACCTGAACTACGGCCAGTCGCAGGTGATCGGCGATCGCGCGTTTCATGGCGATCCACGTGTCGTCACGCTGCTCGCGAAAAGCCTGAATCACGGACTTGCGCTGGCCGGCATGGCGAACTGCGGCAAGCACTTCCCGGGGCATGGCTATGCCGAGGCCGACTCGCACGTCGCGATGCCGACCGACGACCGTCCGCTCGAAGCGATTCTCGCGGACGATGCCGCGCCTTACGACTGGCTCGGGATGTCGCTGGCGTCGGTGCTGCCGGCGCACGTGATCTATACGCAGGTCGACGCGAAGCCGGCGGGCTTTTCGCGCGTGTGGCTGCAGGACATCCTGCGTGGGCGTCTGCGCTTTCAGGGCGCGATTTTCAGCGACGACCTGTCGATGGAAGCCGCGCGTCAGGGCGGCACGTTGACCGAGGCCGCCACGGCTGCGTTGCAGGCGGGTTGCGACATGGTTTTGATCTGCAACCAGCCCGAAGAAGCCGAAAAGGTGCTGGATGCGCTGCGCTTCAAGCCGTCGAAGGAATCGCGTCAGCGGCTGAAGGCGATGCGTCCGCGCGGCAAGGAGCTGAAGTGGAGCAAGCTGATGGCGGAGCCGCAATACCAGCAGGCAAAGACGCTGCTACGGAATACCTTCACCTGAAACGAAGTTCGCGCGCGACCAGTGGGACAAAAGCCCGCGTCAGTTCACTACCGTGAACCTGACGCGGGCTTTTTGTCATTCGCCCCCGGGCGGCCGTGCGTTCTAGTTCAGGCGCATGCGCTGCAGCTTGTTGTAGAGCGTCTTCGGACTGATACCGAGCAGCGACGCCGCTCGATGCCGTGTACCGCCCACGGCATCGAGCGTCGCGCGGATCAGCATCTCCTCGACGTCCGCGAGCGGCGTGCCGACGGTCACCTGTACGCGGCTGCCGTTCAGTTCACGTGTGCCGGATGCGCCGGTTTCGTCGGCGTGCAATGACTCGAGCACGTCGCCCGATGCGATGTACGCGCGCTTCACGCGTTCCTGCAATTCACGGACGTTGCCTGGCCAGTCATACGCGAGACACTCGCGGATGAAGTTCGGCGCAATCAGCTTCGTCGTGCCGGTGAGGCCGCGGGCATGGGCTTCGTGATTGAGCTGGTCGACGAGCGCCTCGGCGAAGAGTGCCGCATCGTCGCCGCGTTCGCGCAGCGGCGGCAGGCTGAGCGCGGCGGCGTCCAGACGCAGCCACAGGTCTTCGTTCAGCGAGCCGTCGGCAACCGCCGCGCGCGGCACCTTGCGGGTTGACGCGATCAGGCGGAAATCGGTCACGAGCTGATTCGTGCCGCCCATGCGCATGAACGTCTGCGAATCGAGTGCGCGCAGCAGCGCGTCCTGCTGCGGCTGTGGCAGCTCGGAGATTTCATCGATAAACAGCGTACCGCCGCTCGCCTGCTCGAAGAGGCCCGGTTCACGTTGATCCGCGCCGCTGAACGCATCGCGTTCGTGTCCGAAGAGCTGGCTGTCGAGCGGCCGGTCCACAGCGCTCACGGCGGCCGCCCGGCAGTCGAACACGACGAACGGGCCTTTGCGGCGCCGGCTCATCTCGTGCAGCGTGCGCGCGGCCACTTCCTTGCCCGCGCCGGATTCGCCCGAGATCAGCACGGCCGCTTCTGTCGGCGCGGTGTGCTCGATCGTGTCGTAGACATGCTGGATCGCGCTGCTGCGGCCGACCATCGAGCCGAACCGGCCCATCAGACGCAGCGCCGCGCGCAGCGTCTGCACCTCTTCAGTCAGTTCGTAAGGTCGGGGAATGCGCGCGAGCAGGCTGCGCAGACGCGGAATGTTGACCGGCTTCAGCAGGTAGTCCCAGATGCCGTGCCGCAAACCCTCGATCGCGCTCTCGACGGTCGCGTTGCCGGTCATCACGATGACGGGCAGCGCGCCGCCGGGTGGTTGCGCGGGCAGATGCTGAAGCAGGTCGAGCCCGCTGCCGTCCGGCAGATTCAGGTCGACCAGAACGACATCGGGGATAAAGCGCGCCAGCGCGGCGCGCGCTTCGGCGAGCGTCGTGGCGGTGTCGACGGAAAAGCCGTCCGCGGCCAGGATGGCGGACAGCCCGGACAGGCTATTGGGATCGTCTTCGACAATCAGGGCGTGTGGCATGGCGGACGCACTTATCAATTGATCGGAAATCCCTGTCGGCACGCGTCGGATTCAGACATCCCGCGCGGGTCGACAGGTGCGATGGCAAATGCCTTGGATCAGGCAAACTTTACCGGTTCTGACCGTGCTGCGCAGTCGGTAATGTCAGAAATCACGACGGTGGGCATCGAAAAAGCGATGCACTTCGCGGGCCGCTTCGTCGCGCGTCTTGCCGTAGCGTTCCTGGATCAGGCCTGTGAGCTTTTCGGCACGCCCTTCGGCCTTCGTCAACTCGTCGTCGGTGAGTTCGCCCCAGGCGGCTTTCGCTTTGCCAATCATCTGCTTCCATTTGCCTTCAGCGATATCGTTGTTCATCTTGTCCCTCCATTTGAAAAGAAAAGCCTTAAGGCCTTACTTCGTTCACAAGCAGAGAGCGTGCCAAAGGGGAATATTCAGATTTATCAACGATTTGCCTGCCTGGGGAAGATACGGTTCGAACAGGTGCCGGAAAATTTTCGCATCGGACCGGTAAAGTTTGCTTAAACCATACACGGTCGTGCAAAAAAGAAAAAGCGCCCCGAGGGGCGCTTTTCGCGATTCGCCGCTTCGAAAAGCGGCGGGGCAGATCCGGCGCTCAATCAGGCGCGGCTGCGGTACTCGTGCGTGCGCGTATCGATTTCGATCTTGTCGCCGATATTGCAGAAGAGCGGCACTTGCAGCTCGAAGCCGGTGTTCAGCTTCGCCGTCTTCAGGACCTTGCCCGACGACGTGTCGCCCTTGACGGCCGGTTCCGTGTACAGAATTTCGCGGACCAGCGTGGTCGGCAGTTCGACCGAGATCGCCTTTTCGTTGTAGAACACGACTTCGCAAGCCATGCCGTCTTCGAGGTAGTGCAGCGCGTCGCCCATCATTTCAGCTTCGACTTCGAACTGGTTGTAGTCGGCGTCCATGAACACGTACATCGGGTCGGCGAAGTACGAGTACGTCACTTCCTTGCGCTCGAGCAGCACGACGTCGAACTTGTCGTCGGCCTTGTAGACCGATTCCATGCCTGCGCCCGTCAGCAGGTTCTTGAACTTCATCTTCACGACGGCGGAGTTGCGGCCCGATTTGTTGTATTCGGCCTTCTGCACGACCATCGCGTCTGCGCCGATCATCACGACGTTACCGGTGCGGAGTTCCTGTGCGATCTTCATAAAACTGTCCTGTACGAAATAAGTAGCTTCAACTTTTGTGCTCAACGGCATACGACGCAAACGCGTTCGGTGCCCGACGCTTGCCGCGGGGTACCCAAGGCTTACCCGCGGTTACCCATTCAGGCGCATACGAATGGCGCCGATCCGGAAAAAGCGCCGGTTTCAGGCCTGGCGCGTCGCCGTAATCGGGCCGCGCTTGAGTCGTCGGCCGTTGGATAACCGCTTATTTTAACTGACTTTTTGCAAATCCGGCCAGATTTCCAGCGAGATCGCCGACGCGCGCGAGTTCGTGCGTCCACCTGGCGGCGCGGGCTTCGAAGAGTGCGCGGTGGCGCTGGAATTCCGCCCAGTCCGGCGTGCCCACGCCGTTCCACGCGTGCCAGAAGCGGGCGAGCGCTTCGCGGGACGCGTCCGGCAGCGGGCCGGCATAGTGGGCGAGGGCGGCGTCGAGCTTCGGCAGATGGGCGTCGTCGGCTTGCGGATAAATGTGCCAGATGAACGGTTTTGCCGCCCATTGCGCGCGCACGAACGAATCCTCGCCGCGCACGAAATTGACGTCGCTCGCCCACAGCAACGCGTCGTAGCCGCGCTGGTCGGTGAAGGCGAGCGCGTGGGCGGTGAGGTGTCCGCGCTGCGCGTGCGTGCCCGCCACGAACGACGGCAGCCCGAAAAAGCGCGCGACCGCGCCCGAAATGCGGCCTTCGGGCACGAGCAGGACGATTTCGCCCGGGCTATCGCGCCATTGCTCGAGGAGGCTGTCGGCGGCCGGGTTTTCGTAGGCGAAGAGCGAGACCACTGTCGCTTCCGGCGCGGGCGGCGGCGCGCCCGTCGCCTTCCGCCACC
>CALFSF010000043.1 GCA_937917025.1 uncultured Paraburkholderia sp. | reverse complement strand
GCACCGCTTCGTTGCGCGTCGCTGCATCCGCAGCAGAGAAACGAGATTATGAAGACTCTTTTTCGCCTCGTCAACACTATTTTTTGCTTTCGCTTAAAACCTTGTTGACGCCACGGCCGCTGGTTTCCGCAGCGGCGCTCGTTCGCAAACGAGGAGGCGAATAGTAGGGGAACATCGTCCGCGTGACAAGGGCATGACGCAAATCTTTTTTTGACGGCCTATTTCCGCATCGGAGTCGTGACTGCTTCGAGCGGCACCGCATCAGCCATGGCCGCGTAGCCGGCGTCGCTCGGGTGGATGTGGTCGCCGCTGTCATAGGCCTTCTGCAGGCGATCAGGCTGCGCCCGATCCCGTAGCGCGGCGTCGAAATCGATCACGCCGTCGAAAGCGTGGCTTGTGCGTATCCACTGATTTACCGCCACGCGGATGGCTTCCCGCTGCGGCGGCAACGCCGCCGGCGTCAGCGTTGCGCCGAATATCCGGATGCCGCGTCGATGCGCCGCTGCAATGACCCGCTGGTAACCGGCAGTCAGGTCGGCGGCGGTCACCTGCGTATGCGGGAAATCGCAATCGAGCCCGGCACGCGAAGGCATCGCAGCGAAATTGATGTCGTTGATGCCGATCAGCAGAATCACGGTTTTCACGCCTGGCTGCTCGAGCACATCGCGGTCAAACCGTTTGACGAGCGCGTCGCCGTAACACGGCGAATCGCTCAAGAGGCGGTTTCCGCTGATTCCAAGATTGACGACCGCCGTCGAATGATCGCCTGCGCGGGCGAACCGGCGCGCCAGTGCGTCCGGCCAGCGGCGATTTCCGTTGAGGCTGGAGCGCATGCCGTCGGTGATGGAATCGCCGATCGCCGCGATCGCGCCGGAGGCGGGGGCGTCGACGGACAGCCCGGTCAGCCACGCAAACTGCGTGAACCGCTGACGAAAGGCATCGCCGGTCAAATCGCCCGCATGGTTGCCGGGGACGGAAACATAGCTGACCTGGTT
Organism: uncultured Paraburkholderia sp.; assembly: GCA_937917025.1. Lineage (GTDB taxonomy): Bacteria > Pseudomonadota > Gammaproteobacteria > Burkholderiales > Burkholderiaceae > Paraburkholderia. Next base: position 2,690 of record CALFSF010000043.1, on the reverse strand, counting down.
CGACACCCGATGCCACGCAACGAGTCGTTGCGACGGTCCCATAAATGCGCTCACCACGTACGGCGCGCCACTGGCGACGCCGATCGCGACCGGATCGCTTTCCGCCGCGCCGCCGGGCGGTACCGATACGGTGGTTTTGCCGCCGAACGTCACCCGCGCTTCGCCGGTACTTTGCGCGGCCGCGCCACCTGCCGAGCGCGCGATGCGGAGATCCTCGATCACAAGCGGCGCGGTGCCGTACTCATTGCTGATGTGCAATCGCACAGCATTTCCGGCCAACGTCGGGTAAATGATCTGGCGTACCGTGCGCCCGGCTATATCAGGCGCGCGATACAACGCAGGGAGATCAGCCCGCGGGGGAATCGGCTGGAGCGCGGTCGCCCACGCTGTGGTCCAGCGGCCGGCTGTTTCGCCGGCGAACGCGTTGGTGGAGATCGAAAACTGGGAGAGCAGAACAGCACCGCAGGTGGCGGCGAGCGTACGAAGGCGCATTCGGTTGATCGTTCAGATGGAACAAGGCGTCCATTGTGCACGATCGCGACGTGTTGACGGCTCAGGACTCCGCAGGTCGCCGCGCACGGTTGGCGGTTTGCTGGTCATCAGGAAAGACCGTGGCGCCATAATCCAGACGCTCCCGCCATTCCCTCGCTATGGCCGGCCGGTGAAGCTTCGCAGCGCACCGAACCACCAGCGGCGTCTCGAGTAAAAGTCACCACGCAGCCCATCCCGCTCACGCTCCCTGCGTCGACATCATGTTCAGCGCCAGCGCTTCGGCCACTTCGATGCCGTCGATGGCGGCCGAATAGATGCCGCCCGCATAACCCGCGCCCTCACCCGCCGGGTACAGCCCGTCGATATTGACGCTCTGATAGTCCTCTTTGCGTCGCACGCGAATCGGGGACGACGTACGCGTCTCGACGCCCGTCAGCACCGCATCGTGCATGGCAAAACCGGCGATCTTTTTGTCGAGCTGCGGCAGCGCCTCGCGAATGGCCTCGATGACGTAGTCCGGCAATGCAGTGCTGAGATCGGTCGGATGCACGCCGGGCTTGTACGACGGCACGACGGAACCAAGCGACGTCGATGGCCGTCCCGCGATGAAATCGCCGACGAGCTGCCCCGGTGCGCAATAGTTGCTGCCGCCGAGTTCGAATGCGCGCTCTTCCCACTTGCGCTGAAAGGCGATACCGGCGAGCGGGCCGCCCGGATAGTCGTCCGGCGTAATGCCGACGACAATCCCCGCGTTCGCATTGCGTTCCGCGCGCGAGTACTGGCTCATCCCGTTCGTGACGACCCGCCCCGGTTCGGAAGTCGCCGCGACCACCGTGCCGCCGGGGCACATGCAGAAGCTGTAAACCGCCCGCCCATTGGCTGCGTGATGGACGACCTTGTAGTCGGCCGCGCCGAGTTCCTTGTGTCCAGCGAATTTACCGAACCGGCTCCGGTCGATCACGCCTTGCGGATGTTCGATGCGAAAACCGAGCGAAAACGGCTTCGCCTCGATATAGACGCCACGGTCGTGCAGCATCTGAAAGGTATCGCGGGCACTGTGCCCGACAGCCAGCACGACGTGGTCGCAGCGCAGCGTCTCGCCATTCGACAGCACCAGCGCGCGCACCTTGCCCTGATCGATCTCGATGTCGTCGACGCGCGTCTCGAACCGCACCTCGCCGCCGAGTTCATGAATCGACGCGCGCATCTTTTCCACCATGCTGACGAGGCGGAACGTGCCGATATGCGGCCGGCTCAGATAAAGGATGTCTTCCGGCGCCCCCGCCTTGACGAACTCATCGAGCACCTTGCGGCCGTAATGCTTCGGATCCTTGATCTGGCTGTACAGCTTGCCATCGGAAAACGTACCGGCGCCGCCTTCGCCAAACTGCACGTTGGATTCCGGATTCAGCACGCTCTTGCGCCACAGCCCGAAGGTATCCTTCGTCCGCTCGCGAACGGCCTTGCCGCGCTCGAGAATGATCGGCCGAAAGCCCATCTGCGCGAGGATCAGCCCCGCGAAAAGCCCGCACGGTCCCATTCCGATGACGACCGGACGCAGCGCCGTGCCACCGGCAGGCGCTTGCGCGACAAAGTGATACGTCATGTCCGGCGTGATGCCGCAGTGCGGCTCGCCGGCGAGGCGCTTCACGGCCGCCGCTTCGTCCTTCACCTCGACGTCGACGATGTACGTCAGCTTGATGTCGGCGCGCTTGCGGGCGTCGTGGGCACGGCGGAACACCGTGTAACGGACGAGCCCGTCTTTCTTGACGCCAAGATCGGCGAGACGCGCGAGTACGGCGGCGTCGAGCTCGCTTTCGGCGTGATCGAGCGGGAGTTTGATTTCGCTAAGACGTAGCATGGGAACCGGGAATGCAGGGAGCCGCGAAAGCGCGGCCAATCCGCAATTTTACAGGTTATGCCGCCGGATACGGCGAGAACCGGGAGCGAACGGGCTTCCCGGCGTCGTGATCGCGAACGTTTACAGCGCTTCCTGTTATGTCCCTACAAGGCGACGAATCCCTTGCGCTCAAGCGCCTGCCGATGCCATTTATTGCCGTTCATGCCACAGTACGCGGCAAATGCGATCGACAAAACCAGACTGGCAAGATCCGCCGTCACGCCTGCAAGCCCGATCACGGAGAGCAGGACGTCGACCACCACCACGACGTCGCAGACCGGACCGAGTGCCCGCAGCC
>CALFSF010000042.1 GCA_937917025.1 uncultured Paraburkholderia sp. | reverse complement strand
CCCCGACCCGGTTGTGACGCGCGCCACGAATGAACCGGAAAGTCAGGCGTCGCTTGCGATGCCGTAGCGCAGGCTCGCGCGTATCCATAGCATCGAAGACTTCCGCGAATCCGCGCGCCGCGCGTTGCCGCGCATGGTGTTCGATTTCATCGACGGCGGAGCGGGTAACGAAAGCACGGTGCGCGATAATCGCGCGGCCTTCGAGCGGGTTCGGCTCGTGCCGTCGGGGCCCGTCGACGTTTCCGCGCGCACGCCACGCATCGGCCTGTTCGGTCGCCAGCAGGCACTGCCGATCGTCATCGGACCGATCGGCCTCGCGTCGGCGTTCTGGCCGGATGGCGAGATCGCATTGGCGCGCGCGGCTGCCCGGCACGGTATCCCGTTCGTGCTGAGCAACGGAACCAGCATACCGACCGGCAAGGTCATGTCCGCGACCAAGGGACGCAAGTGGTTTCAGCTCTATGTTCCGCCAGATGAACGTCTGCTGGACACGTGGCTCGACCAGATCGACCGTGAAGGTTACGACGTACTCGAAGTGACGGTCGATACAGCCGTGCCCGGACGGCGGCTGCGCGACGTGCGTAACGGCTTTTCCATGCCGTTGCGCTGGACGCCTGCCAAGGTGCTCGATGTCGCGCTGCATCCGCGCTGGATGATCGACATGTTGCGCAGCGGGGCGCCGAAGCCGGTGATGTGGGAGGAGGCTGCGGCGAGCCGCCCGGCCGCCACGGTGTCCGAACGTAATCTGTCGGCGATCAGCCCGCGTCTCGACTGGCGTACGGTCGAGCGTCTGCGGGCCCGCTGGCCGCATGCGCTCGTCATCAAGGGACTGGCCGATCCGCGGCAGGTGAGCCGGGCGCTGTCTGCAGGCGTCGACGGGCTGGTGGTATCGAATCACGGCGGTCGCCAGCTGGACGGCGCCGTCGCCGCACTGGACGTCCTGCCTGAAATCGTCGATGCCGTCGGCGGCCAGATACCGGTACTTGTCGATAGCGGCGTTCGCAGCGGCAGCGATATCCTCAAGGCGCTTGCGCTGGGTGCGAGCGCGGTCCAGATCGGACGGGCCGCGGTGTATGCGCTCGCAACCGCCGGCGAAGCAGGTGTCGATCGCGCGCTTTCGTTGCTGCGCGAGGAAATGGACCAGGCGATGGCGCTGTGTGGTGTGCGAACCTGCAGCGAAGCGACACGTGAGCATGTGCGCTACGCGCCGTGGCCGTCGGCGGAGAGGCGCGCATGAAGGTCTGCGTGTTTGGTGCGGGCGCGGTCGGCGGACATCTGGCGGCGCGGTTCGCGTATGGCGACGCACAGGTGTCGGTGATCGCGCGCGGCGCGCATCTCGAGGCACTGCGGCGTGACGGCTTGCGGGTCAATCTGCCGGACCGCACGCTGCATTGCACGCCGAAGGCGAGCGATCGGGCTGAACAGATCGGACCGCAAGATGTCGTGGTGGTCGCGGTGAAGACCACCGCACTGCCCGCGGTGGCTGCGGGCATCGGACCGCTGCTCGGGCCCGACACGACGGTGCTGTTCGTCGCGAACGGCGTACCGTGGTGGTATTTCCATCAACACGATGGCGACGAAACCGGGCAACAGTTGCCGCTCGTCGATCCGCACGGCGCATTGTGGCGCGTGGTCGGACCCGAGCGCGCGGCCGGCGGCCTTGCTTACACCGCGTGTTCGATCAGCGCGCCAGGCATGATCGACGTGTTGAGCGTGCAGCCGCACATCGTGATCGGCGAACCCGTCGCTCGCGGGCGTGCGACGCAAGCGCCCTCGTTGCGCATGCGCCGGATCGCGACGGCACTCGAGTCGGGTGGCTTGCCGTGCCGCATATCGGACGACATCCGCATGGACGTGTGGACGAAACTGATCGGCAATCTCGCCGGTTCGCCGGCCTCGCTGCTGACGCATCTGCCGCTCTCGACAATCTGCGACGATCCAGCCGGCGAGGCGCTGTTACGCGCCGCGGTGAACGAGGGCATCACACTTGCGCACGCGATGGGCTGCAGGGTGCCGATCGATGCCGACTACTATCTCGCACCGACGCGCGGCCTGCTGCACAAGGCGAGCATGTCTCAGGATCTCGACGCAGGCCGGCCACTCGAAATCGACTCGATCCTGATGCAGCCTCTGCAATTCGCGCGAGCGCGCGGCGTGCTCACTCCCACGCTCGATCTGCTCGCGACGCTGGCGCGTTTGCGCGCGTCGGCAAGCGGTTTCCCTCCAACCGTTTCCTGAGATACGGTTCTCCGTTATGTTGAAGCTGCGCTGCCTGTGGGCAGCGTTTTTTTATTTTCGTGCCGCCGACGTTCAGGCACGACGCCGCAGCGCTCCCTGGCGTTTCCCCTAAGCGCCTCGAATCGCCTGTAGATAAAAGCGTTGCGCCGATATTCATCACGCGAATATCGACTAATGGGCAAAGCGCATCGCGGTCATTATTTTGTCTTTTTACTTTCTTCCCATACCGGTTCGCGTCGTCATTCGAACGCGGGCCATCCGACCTCAAGACCAAGGGACTATCAACAATGAACGCTCTGATTCCCGGCACCGACATGCCGGCGGCGCGCCGAAGAAAAGCGGTGATCTCCGCCACGATCGGCAACGCACTCGAATGGTTCGACATCATCGTGTTCGGTTTCTTTGCGATCACGATCTCGAAGATTTTCTTTCCCGCCAAAGACGAATTCACATCGCTGCTGATGACAGTGGCGACCTTCGGCGTGTCGTTTTTCGTGCGGCCGATCGGCGCCATCGTGCTTGGCATGTACGCCGACCGCGCCGGCCGCAAGGCAGCACTGTCGCTGTCGATGCTGATGATGACGGTCGGGACGCTGACCATTGGCTTCGCGCCGACGTACGCGTCGATCGGCGCGTGGGCGCCGCTGCTGATCGTGATCTCGCGCGTGATCCAGGGTTTCTCGGCGGGCGGCGAGTTTGGCAGTTCCACCACGTTCCTGCTCGAACATACGCCTGAAGGCGAGCGCGGTTTTTACGCGAGCTGGCAGGTGGCGAGCCAGGGATTGACCGCGCTACTGGCCGCACTTTTCGGTCTGATGGTGGCGCTCCTCCCGGCGGACGTACAGCTGTCGTGGGGTTGGCGCGTGCCATTCTTCTTCGGCGCGCTGATCGGACCGGTGGGCTTCTACATTCGACGCAAGGTCGACGAAACACCGCAGTTCGTCACCGAGGTTCAAAAGCCGGTCAATGCCGGTGTTTCTTCCGGTGCCGCTCCATCACGCTGGCGCGGCCTCGCAGGCCTCCTGCCGGCAACCGGCCTGATCGTGCTGTCGACCATCGGCTCATACGTGCTGCTGCTGTACATGCCGACCTATGCGATTCGCCAGCTTCATCTCACGCCGTCGCTCGCTTATTACTCGGTGATGGCAGCCGGTACCGTGCAGTTCGTGCTGTCGCCGTACTTCGGTGCGCTGTCGGATCGAATCGGCGCCGCGCGTGTGATGGTGCCGGGCGCGCTCATCGTCGGGCTCGGCATGTATCCGGCGCTGGTGTATATCGACGCGACGCCGAGCGTCATGCGTCTCGTCGTGATGCAGTTCGTGCTCGGCATTGGTCTCGCCGCTTACTTCGCGCCGGTGCCGGCATTGATGGGCCGCCTGTTTCCAACGCGCTCCCGGACGACCGGTCTGTCGGTCAGCTACAGCCTTGCCGTGACGATCTTCGGCGGCTTCGCGCCGTTCATCGTGACCTGGCTGATCGGCAAGACGGGCGACAACCTCGCGCCCGCCTATTACGTCGGGTTCGGCGCGTTCGTCAGCCTGGTCGCGTTGATTGCCTGCCGCGCGCAATGCGGCAGGTATCCGCCAGGCGCAACGCTGCAGACGGGCAAAGCGGCCGCCCCGACTGCTGCGCTTCGCACCGATCCGTCCGGCATCACACACGTCAACGATTGTCCTAACTGAACCCCACCTGAACCTTTTATCCAGGCAAAGACATGAAAATCAAAGCCATCGCATTGACAACGGGAATGCTTGTTTGCGGAGCCGCCAGCGCACAATCGTCAGTGACGTTGTACGGCGCCATCGACACGGGCCTGCGCTACACCACCAATGCTGCGACGAGCAGCAACGCGACCACGTGGGGCCTTGGCTCCGGCGCATTGATGGGCAGCCGCTTCGGGCTGAAGGGCAGTGAGGATATTGGCAACGGCACCGCCATCAAGTTCGTGCTGGAAGACGGCTTTATTCCAACCACCGGCACCTTCGATCAGCAAGGGCAATTATTCGGCCGGCAGGCGTGGGTAGGGATCGACAACCAGACCTACGGCATGCTTCAGGCCGGACGTATGTATAGCATCCCGTTCTGGCAGCTTTCCAGTTACGACGCGTTCAACTTTCCGAACTACCTGCAGGAAGCGTGGCAAACGCGATTCTTCGGTGTGCGCCTCGACAACTCCGCCAAGTATTCGTTTTCGCGCGCTGGCTTTGGACTGCAACTACAGCACTCGTTTGGCGGCCAGGCAGGCGATTTCCAGGCGGGATCAACCGATGCCGTCGCGCTCACGTACAACGCCAACGGTCTTGCCATCGGCGCGGTAGCGCAACGTTCGAGCGACGCGGCGGATCGCCATGCCAACGTGTTTGGCGGCGGCGCCAACTATGCGCTCGGTCCGGTCACGCTTTACGGCCTTTATATCTATTCGAAGCGGGACGCCGGCTTCACGGTCGGCACTGCCTCCGGCTCGGCGCTGGCGAACACCAGCATGTTGTCCAACGTGAATACCGCGGCCGGTGCGAATACGCAAACCGTAAGCCGTCGCGATTCGTTCGCGGAAATCGGTGCGAACTACCGGATCACACCGGCGTTGAGCGCCGGCATGAGCTTGATGCTGGACAACGTCGCCGGCGTCGCGGGTGACCAGGGCGGCAGGATCAAGACACTCGTCGCGCTGGTCGACTACCGCCTTTCCAAACGGACCGACGTCTACGCCGAACTCGATCGCAACATTCTTAACGGCGCTTCGGTGACTGACCCGAACAACCCCGTTGGCAGCTTCGGCGGACGGGCGTCGCAAACGGGTGCCACGCTCGGCCTGCGCACGCTGTTCTGAGCCCCCTCTTTTTTTTCACCACTCCATCATGAAAATCACCAACGTCGAGGCCCTGTGGCTCGCCTTGCCTGAAATCAGCGCGCGTCCTGACAGTTCGCAGGATGCGCTCCTCATCAAGATCACCACCGATGCCGGCATCGTCGGATGGGGCGAAGTGGACAGTTGTCCGTCGGTCGTCAAGGCGATCATCGAGGCACCGATGTCGCATAGCCAGGTGATCGGTCTGCGCGCGCTGCTGATCGGCGAAGACCCGCTCGATACGACGCGTCTGTGGGAAAAGATGCACGCGTCCACGCTGTATTACGGTCGTGCCGGCGCCGTGATCCAGGCGATGGCCGGGGTCGACATTGCGCTGTGGGACATCAAGGGCAAGGCATTCAACGTGCCGGTCGTGACGCTGCTTGGCGGCGCGCTACGCGAACGCATGCGCGTGTATTCGTCGAACCTCTTTCAGGAAACTGTGGAGAAGACGGTCGAGCGCGCGAAGCGTGCCATCGACGACGGCCACACCGGCGTGAAATTCGGCTGGCCGCCGTTCGGTCTCGACGAGGCCGCTGACCTGCGATACGTGGAAGGGATACGCCGGGCGATTGGCGAGCGCAACGATTTCATGCTGGATGTGGGGCAGGCATGGGACGCAAAGACCACGATTCGCCGCGCGCAACTATTCGAGCCGTACCGGTTGTTCTGGATCGAAGAGCCGCTGCGTCCGGAAGACTACGTCGGCTACGGCCGCGTGTCGGCCGCCACCAGTCAGCATATTGCGGCGGGCGAGCAGCAATGCACCGTATCCGAGTATCAGCGGCTGATCGATGAAGGCGGTATCGACATTGTGCAGATCGACATCACACGCGTGGGGCTGACCCAGGCGATGCAGATCGCCGCGTATGCGCATGTGAAGGGTCGCAAGGTCTGTAACCACAACTTCACGACGGACTTCAACAGTGCCGCGTCGCTGCATTTCCTGTGCGCGATTCCAAACGCGCTGGTCATGGAGTATTGCGTCGAGCCGAGCGAGTTGACCAGCGGTCTCGCGTGCAATCCCGTGCGCATCGTGGACGGCTATGCGCATTTACCGGAAGAGGCCGGCATCGGCGTAGTGCCGAACGAAGCGATCGTTGCGAAGTATCTCGTCAAATAGCGTTGCGGCGCTCGTGCCCCACCCGAAAGGAATCACATGAAAGTCAGGTACGTTTCATTGGCAGCATGCCTGCTTGGCGTGGCCGCATTGGCCGCGGCGCAGGACGAGACTGTGGTGAAGATCGGCAGCGCGGCGCCGACCAGCGGCCCTATTGCGCACTTCGGCAAGGAAAACGAGAACGGCGCTCGGCTCGCGGTCGAGGATGTGAACCGCGGCGGACTCGTGATCGGTGGCAGGAAGATCCGGCTCGAACTGGATGCGCAAGACGATGGCGGCGATCCACGGCTCGGTACCCAGGTCGCGCAGCGCCTGGTGGACGACGGCGTGGTGGCCGTGGTCGGGCACCTCAACTCAGGCGTCTCTATCGTCGCGTCGCGTATCTATCACGACGCGCAGATTGCGCAGATTTCGCCAAACGCGACTAATCCACAGTTCACGCTGCAGGGCTACAACACGACTTACCGGCTGGTCGCCACCGACGCGCTACAGGCGCCGGTGCTGGCGAACTACGCCATGCACACGCTGAAGGCGAAGCGCTTCGTGGTCGTCGACGACGCGACACAATACGGGCAAGGGCTTGCCGATCAGTTCGAGAAAACGGTACGCGCCAATGGCGGCGAAGTGCTGTCGCATGAAAAGACCACCGACAAGGCGGTCGACTTCAAGGCGATCCTGACGAAGATCAAGGCCGAGCATCCGGACGCGGTGTTCTACGGCGGCTTCGATGCGACCGGCGGTCCGTTCGCCAGGCAGGCGCGTCAGTTGCAGGTGAATGCCCG
>CALFSF010000041.1 GCA_937917025.1 uncultured Paraburkholderia sp. | reverse complement strand
TTCTCCTCCCTGAGCGGGTGCCTGTCGTTTTTCGATTAGGCTGTTTGACCCGCCGTCTCTAGCGGCGGGTTTTTTTATGGGCGGACGAAACAACGCGAGCGGGCCAGTACGGCACGGGTTACGCCGCCGGCACTTCGCCTTCGCTTGCGGCCGGAATCAGCCAGCCTTCGAGCAGCGCGTGCGCCTCATCCAGTCCGACGCGCTTGAGCGCCGAAAAAAGCTGCACGGTCAATTCACCCTGATAGCCTGCTGCACGGTACTCGGCGAGCCCTTTCTGCGTCGAACGCAACGCGTTGACGCTTTCCTGGCGCGTCAATTTGTCGCACTTCGTGAGCAGCGTGTGGATTGGCTTGCCGGTGGGCGCGAACCATTCGATCATCCGGCGATCCAGCTCGGTGAGCGGACGGCGCGAATCCATCATCAGGACCATGCCGCGCAACTGCGCGCGCGACTGCAGGTACGACGACAGCAGCGCTTCCCAGTGGGCTTTCGCGGCGCCCGGCACTTCGGCGTAGCCGTAGCCCGGCAGGTCGACGAGATGCGCGACGGGCTCGTCAGCGGGGCCCACGGAGAAGTAGTTGATATGCTGCGTGCGCCCGGGTGTCTTGCTGGCGAAGGCCAGCCGCTTCTGGTTGCACAGCAGGTTGATCGCGGTCGACTTCCCGGCGTTGGAGCGCCCTGCAAAGGCGACTTCGGGTTGAGACGTGGCCGGCAGATCACGCAGGTGATTCACAGTCGTGAAAAAACGGGCTTGGTGGAGCAGGAAGGACATGAGGGAACCAGGATGTGAGACGCCCGGTAGCCCGGAGTGGGGACGGGACAAGCCCGACTGGCGTCTTCGCGATTAGCGAGTTATTGTACAATACGGCGGTTTACTGGAGACCGGCGAGGCAAGGAGCGTGCCATTATGGGCAATGGCCTCGGCAGTAAAGAATCGCAGTAAAAGCATCACCGTCGTATTTTGCAGAACCTCTAATTCCCACAAGACGAAACAGGGTGTGCGAATGAATCGACTGTTCAAGTCTCTGATGGTGCTTCAAGTTGCGGCAGGTCTTTCAGGTTGGGTGGTCGAGGCAAGAGCAGCGGATCCGGCAAAGCCGGACGTGAATCGGGGGCAGGCAATCGCCGCGCAGGTTTGCGCTTCGTGCCACGGCGCGGACGGCAACAGTGCCGGCGGCGCGTATCCGAAGCTGGCTGGTCAACACCCCGAGTACCTCGTCAAGCAGCTCAAGGATTTCAAGACGCAGCCCGGTGCAAAGCAGCCGGCGCGCAACAATGCGATCATGGCGGGCATGGCGGCCGCGCTATCCGATCAGGACATGATCAACGTAGCCGCGTATTTCGCGACGCAGGTGCCAAAGCCCGGCTACGCGCATAACAAGAACACGGTGCCGCTCGGGCAGAAGATCTATCGCGGTGGAATTGCCGACTAGGACATTCCGGCGTGCGCGAGCTGCCACGGTCCGACAGGCCAGGGCATTCCGTCGCAGTATCCACGTCTGTCGGGGCAGTGGGCGGATTACACGGTGGCGCAGCTGACCGCGTTCACGCAGGGGCCGGGCGCTCGCAACAACAACGAAGCGATGCACACCATCGCGAACCGTTTGTCGGACAGCGAGATCAAGGCAGTAGCAGATTACATCGCGGGTCTGCATTAAGCAGTCCGCTTGCAGGTACAACCGGCCCGTCGAGGCCGGTGAAAAACAAGAAAAGGGTGGGGGCGTCGTCTCGTGGCGATAGCCCTTCACCCTTTTTTGCTGTTCAGTCGGAGTATGAATGAGCGTTACCACGTCGGGTCTGGAGTTGAAGTCGGGTCAGCGCGCGATGCGTCGTGCGGTCGAGTTGCTGAGTTCGATGCGCTTTGCGATCGCACTGCTCGTGATCCTGTCGATCGCGAGCATCATCGGTACGGTGCTCACGCAGGACGATCCGTATCCCAATTACGTCAATCAGTTCGGCCCGTTCTGGGCAGATATCTTCCGCTCGCTGAGTCTGTACACCGTGTACAGCGCGTGGTGGTTCATGCTGATCCTCGGCTTTCTGATCGTATCGGTTTCGCTGTGCGTGATCCGCAATGCGCCGAAGATGATCGCCGACATGAAGAGCTGGAAGGACAAGGTCCGCGAAGGCAGCCTGCGTGCGTTCCATCACAAGGGTGAGTTCGCCGTGCATGGCACGCGCGCGCAGACCGTCGCGCTGCTCGCGAAACTGTCCGGCAAGATGGGCTACAAATTCGTGGTGCGCGAGAGCGAAGGCGCGACACTGATCGCAGCCAAGCGCGGCGCGCTGACAAAGCTCGGCTACATCTCCGCGCACATTGCCATCGTCGTGATCTGTATCGGCGGCCTGCTCGACAGCAATCTGCCGATCAAGCTGCAGATGTGGCTCTTCGACAAGACACCGATCCGCAGTAATACCGTTATCAACGACATTCCGGAATCGCATCGGCTCTCGCAGTCGAATCCGACGTTCCGCGGTTATGCGTGGGTGCCGGAAGGCCAGCATGTGTCGACGGCGATCCTGAACCAGCCGGACGGCTCGCTCATTCAGGACCTGCCGTTCTCGATCCAGTTGAACAAGTTCATCGTCGATTACTACTCGACCGGCATGCCGAAGCTCTTCGCGAGCGATATCGTCGTGATCGACCACAAGACGGGCGCACGGGTGCCGGCGCGGGTCGAGGTGAACAAACCGTTTGAATACGATGGCGTGTCGATCTTCCAGTCGAGCTTCCAGGACGGCGGCTCGCAGATGCAGATGACCGCGTTTCCGATGACCGGCGACACCGCCAAAACCACGCCGTTCGGCGGTGCGATTGGCGGCAGTGCACCGCTCACGGCAGCGATTCCGGGCTCGGACGGCGAAACTGTCGAATTTACCGATTTCCGCGCGATCAACGTCGAGAACACGTCGAACGCGAATGGCGCGACAGATACGCGTGGCGTCGCCGCGCACCGCTCGATCAAGGAAGCGTTCGACGAGCGTCTCGGTTCTGGCGCGAAGACGTCGAAGCCGGTCGATCTGCATAACGTCGGCCCGTCGGTCCAGTACAAGGTACGTGGCAAGGACGGCCAGGCGCGCGAGTACAACAACTACATGCTGCCCGTCGACGTAAACGGCGAGCGCATGTTCCTCGCCGGCATGCGTCTGAATCCCGACGATCCGTTCCGCTACCTGCGCATCCCCGCCGACGCCGGCGGCACGGTCAACGAGTGGATGAGCCTGCGGGCGGCGCTCGAAAATCCGGCCATTCGCGCCGAAGCCGCGCATCGCTTCGCGCTGCGCTCGGTGCCGGGCTCGAATCAGGAGCTGCAACAGCATCTCGAGGAAAGCGCGTCGCGCGTCCTGACCCTCTTTGCCGGCGCGGACGACGCGGGCGGCAAGGCGCCGGACGGACAGGCGATCGGCGGCTTCCAGGCGATCGCCGGCTTTATCGATCATTCCGTGCCGAAGGGCGAGCAGGAAAAGGCCGCGGGGCTGCTGCTGCGCATGCTGGAAGGCTCGATGTGGGATGTGTGGCAACTCGCCCGCGAACAGGCCGGCGAGGCTGACGTCAAGGCCGATGCGAACAACAGCCGTTTCGTGCAAAGCGCGATCAACGCGCTTTCGGACAGCTTTCTGTACGGATCGCCGGTCTATCTGCAGCTTGATTCGTTCAAGCAGATCCAGGCTTCAGTATTCCAGCTCGCGCGCGCGCCCGGCAAAAAAGTCGTGTATCTTGGCAGCCTGCTCCTCGTATTGGGCATCTTCTCGATGTTCTACGTCCGTGAACGGCGCCTGTGGTTCTGGCTCAAAGATACAGAACAGGGCGTGAACGTCGTGATGGCGATGTCGAGCGCCCGCAAGACCCTCGATTTCGAGAAAGAATTTGTCCAGACGCGCGACTCCGTCGGCGCCGTGCTGGGCGTCAAACCCACCGATGCAGCCGCCGCCGGCTCTTCCGGCGCACGCAAGTCGGCAGGCTCACAGGATTCGACCCGGTAAGATCATGGACTTGTCTCAGGTTTCCCCCTCTTCTTCGCGCAAGCACGCGCCCGCCGATCCAGCGTTCGATGTCGCGCTCTTCGACGAGCGTCCGTTCCTGAAGCGCCTTGGCGTCGTCGACTGGCTGTTTGCGCTGGCGATGGTCGCGGGCGCGGGTTTCGCGCTGTCGCGCTATCACCCGTTCATGAATTACTACGACAAACTGGTGCTGGTGTGCGCGGTGCCGGTTTTCGTCGTTCTCGGCTGGCGCTGGAAGCCAGCGCGGCTCCTGATCGCGGGTATCGCCGTGCTGTCGCTGTTCTCGATCCAGCTTTATCACGGCGATCTGACCCGAGCCGACAGTACGTTCTTCCTCAAGTATTTCCTGTCGAGCCAGTCGGCCATCCTGTGGATGAGCGCGCTTTTCGTGCTCGCCACGCTGTTCTACTGGATCGGCCTGCTGTCGCGTTCGCCGACGGGCGCCGCGATCGGCTCGAAGATGACCTGGGCTGCTGTCCTGATGGGTTTCGTGGGACTGATGGTGCGCTGGTACGAGTCGTATCTGATCGGCGCGGATGTCGGCCATATTCCGATCTCGAACCTGTACGAAGTGTTCGTGCTGTTCAGCCTGATCACGGCGCTCTTCTATCTGTATTACGAAAAGCACTACAACACGCGCGCGCTCGGCGCGTTCGTGCTGCTCGTGATCAGCGCGGCCGTCGGCTTTCTGATGTGGTATTCGATCGCGCGCGATGCGCAGCAGATCCAGCCGCTCGTGCCGGCGCTGCAAAGCTGGTGGATGAAGATTCACGTGCCGGCGAACTTCATCGGTTACGGCAGCTTTGCGCTGTCGGCGATGGTCGGCGTCGCATATCTGGCGAAAGAGCGCGGCGTGCTGGCTGACCGTCTGCCGCCGCTCGAAGTGCTCGATGACCTGATGTACAAGTCGATCGCCGTCGGCTTCGCGTTCTTCACGATCGCCACGATCCTCGGCGCGCTGTGGGCCGCGCAGGCGTGGGGCGGCTACTGGAGCTGGGACCCGAAGGAAACCTGGGCGCTGATCGTCTGGCTGAACTACGCGGCCTGGCTGCATATGCGGTTGATGAAGGGACTGCGGGGCGCGGTCGCAGCCTGGTGGGCGCTGACGGGTCTGCTGGTGACGACGTTCGCCTTCCTCGGCGTGAACATGTTCCTGTCCGGGCTGCATAGTTACGGAAAACTGTAAGATTTCCGGTTCTCTTCCGACTGAATAACCGCCGGCATGCTTCGCACCGGCGGTTTTTTCATGGCGCCGCGGAATTTTCGCGAATCCAGACTGTTTGTCTGGACAGGACCCAGGCAGGCAAGGTCGAACGATCATGTACGTGGCCCGCACGGCCATCGAGGAGCAGCACATGTGGATCAAGCGAAGCGACAGGATTCAGCTCAGCGGTGACGACATCCCGCGTAGCGAAATCACGCCGCGCCGGATATTCGAGAACCGGCGGCGCGTGTTGCAGGCGGCCGGGGCTGCGGCGATGGGCGGTCTGATCGGCGTCAGTGGCGAAGCGCTGGCGGCGTTCGCGGCGCCGGACAGCAAGGCGCAGAAGCTCAAGGCCACGACGAACGCAAAGTTCGTCGTGGCCGACAAGGTCACGCCGTTCAAGGACGTGACGACGTACAACAACTTCTACGAATTCGGCACCGACAAGGGCGATCCTGCGCGCAATGCGGGAACGTTGCGGCCGCGTCCATGGCGCGTGAGCGTGGAAGGCGAGGTGAAGAACGCCAAAGTCTACGATATCGACGAACTGCTGAAGCTCGCGCCGCTCGAAGAGCGCGTGTACCGGCTGCGCTGCGTCGAGGGCTGGTCGATGGTGATTCCGTGGATCGGCGTGCCGCTCGCCGAGCTGATCCGGCGCGCGCAGCCGACCGGCAACGCGAAATACGTGGAGTTCGTCTCGCTGGCTGATCCGTCGCAGATGCCGGGGCTGTCGACGCCGATTCTCGACTGGCCATATTCCGAAGGGTTGCGCATGGACGAAGCGATGAATCCGCTGACGCTTCTGACGATGGGCGTCTACGGTGAAGTGCTGCCGAACCAGAACGGCGCGCCGGTGCGCGTCATCGTGCCGTGGAAGTATGGTTTCAAGAGCGCGAAGTCGCTGGTGAAGATCCGTTTCGTCGCCACGCAGCCGAAGACCAGCTGGAACACGTACGCGCCGACGGAGTACGGTTTCTATTCGAACGTGAATCCGAACGTCGACCATCCGCGCTGGAGCCAGGCGACCGAGCGGCGCATCGGCGAGGACGGCTTCTTCCAGCCGAAGCGCAAGACGCTGATGTTCAACGGTTACGGTGACCAGGTTGCGTCGCTGTATCAGGGCATGGACCTCAGGAAGAACTTCTGAGCATCGACGACATGGCTTCCGACACGCAGGGTATTTCATCCGGTTCCTCGACGCGAGGCGACCGCGCTTCGGCTTCGGGCGCCGCGCGCAGGCCGGCCGCCGCCGCGGGCAACCGCTGGATCGTGCCCGCGAAGATCGCTGCCTTTATCGCGGCGTGGTATCCGCTTGCGCGAATTGTGTTCTTCGGGTTCACGGACCGGCTCGGCGCCAATCCGATCGAGTTCATCACGCGCTCGACGGGCCTGTGGACGCTCGTGTTTCTGTGCATCACGCTGGCCGTGACGCCGCTGCGCCGGCTGACGGGCGTGAACGCGGTGCTGCGCTTTCGGCGCATGCTGGGCCTCTATGCGTTTTTCTACGGGGCACTGCATTTCACGACCTACATCTGGTTCGACAAGTGGTTCGACGTCGCGGAGATCCTGAAGGACATCGGCAAGCGACCGTTTATCACTGTCGGTTTTGCTGCGTTCGTGCTGCTGATTCCACTGGCGGTCACGTCGCCGAAAGCGATGGTGCGCAAGCTCGGACGTCGCTGGCAGACACTGCATCGCGCGATCTATGCGATTGCCGCGCTCACGATCCTGCATTTCTGGTGGATGAAGGCGGGCAAGCACGACCTGCTGCTGCCGA
>CALFSF010000040.1 GCA_937917025.1 uncultured Paraburkholderia sp. | reverse complement strand
ACGTGTCCATCATCCACGCCATGATCTGCTCGTTCGTGTTCACGTCCGGCGCGGGGATATCGGTGTTCGGGCCGATGATGATGCCGATTTCGCTCGTGTAGCGGCGCGTCATGCGCTCGAGTTCGCCGCGGGAAAGCGTACGCGGATCGACGCGGATACCGCCTTTCGCGCCGCCGTACGGCACGTTCACCGCCGCGTTCTTCACCGACATCCACGCGGACAGCGCCATCACTTCCGAGAGCGTCACGTCCTGGTGATAACGCACGCCGCCCTTGCCCGGACCGCGCGAGACGTTGTGCTGCACGCGATAGCCTTCGAAGTGCGCGACGGTGCCGTTATCGAGTTCGATCGGCACATCGACGATCAGAATGCGCTTCGGGCGCTTCAGCGTTTCGAGCCAGCGCGACAGGGAACCGAGGTAAGGCGCGACGCGGTCGACCTGACGAAGATAGTTGCCCCAGGGGCCGAGGTCGTCGCTGTGAAGGTAGGACGGGATGGACTGCGAGGTTGATGCGGACTGCACTTGGGATGACATGAACGCTCCGGCGTCGATCGAATGGGCCCATTGTCGAAAAAGGGCGTCACGAAATCCAATGCCGTTTGATTATTGCATTATGTTTTTCTTGCATAACGTCGGAAATACGAAAAAATCCGTCGCGTTTTGTGTGGGTATCGCCGGTTGCATTGCACGTCAGAGTGTGTCACGTGGACGTCATGCGGCGTCCTGAGCCAGCTCCGCCGTCACCACATCCCACAGCTGGCGCACCAGCACCTGGCGCGGGTCGTCGCCCTGTGCCGCGAGCTTGTCGCGATAGAGGCGGATTTCCATCGTCAGCGTGAACTGGCCTTGCGCGACGCCGCGCGACGCGCGGTCCAGACGGATCAGGCTGCCCTCGGCCACGGCGTCCTCGACGGCGCTATGCGGCAAAAACGCGAGGCCGTGACCGGCGAGCGTCATCGCTTTCAGCCCTTCGGCCATGTCCGTTTCATACACGCGATCGAGATAGAGGCGCGTCGGCGCGTTGGCGATGATCACCTCCGTCATGCGCCCGAGATAGGCGTTCGGCGTGTACGACAGATACGGCGCGGGCGCTTCGGGTGTGCCGGGCAGCGTGTGGCGCGGCCGGCCTCCGCGCAGCGGCGCGGAGAACGGGCTGATCGGCTCGACGCCTAACGTCAGCATGTCATAGCGCGCCGGGTCGAGCGCCACCGGATGGCTCGGGTGGTGATAACCCATCACCAGGTGGCAGCCGCCTTCGACGAGCGAAAGCACCGCGTCATGCACGTTCAGCGCGCGCAGACGCGTGTGGATCGGGCCGAGTTGCGCCTCGATGCGTTGCAGCCAGCGCGGAAAATACGTGAGCGACAACGTATGCGGAACCGCGAATTCGATCGTCGCGGCCGGCGTTGCCGTGTGGCCGCGCAGCAGCGTGCGCGCTTCGTGAAACTGCGAGAGCATCGCGAGCGCCTGCTCGTAGAACACCTGGCCCGCGGACGTGAGACGCGTCGGATAAACCGAACGGTCGATCAGTTCCGTGCCGAGCCACGCTTCGAGCGCCTGGATGCGGCGCGAGAACGCCGGCTGCGTCACGTGCCGCAGCTCAGCCGAGCGGCTGAAGCTGCGGGTTTCCGCGAGCGAAACGAAGTCTTCGAGCCATTTCAGTTCCATGCGGACCCTGGTCGCCGTGCGGCAGAAGGAGAAGTCGACATTCTAGCGGCGCGGCTGCCTCATCGGGCGCGCCCGCGGGTCGAGCGGGCCTCGGCAGCCGCCGGTGGTAAAATTCCCGGTTCTTCCAGATTCTGTTCCTCACCTTCCGTCCCCGCCTCCATCATGTCCGATACCCGTCCCGATACCCTCTTCGCGCTGAACGCGCTCTCCCCACTCGACGGCCGCTACGCGTCGAAAACCGAGGCCCTGCGCGAATGGCTCTCGGAAGCCGCGTTCATGCGCAATCGCGTGACGGTCGAGATTCACTGGCTGATCGCGCTCTCGCGCGCCGGTTTCGCCGAAGTGCCGCGCTTCTCCGAGGCGTCGGAGCAATTCCTGCTGCAGCTCGCCGGGCGCTTCACCGCGCACGACGCCGCGCGCATCAAGGAAATCGAGCGCGTGACGAACCACGACGTGAAGGCGGTCGAATACTGGCTGAAGGAATCGGTGAAGGGTCAGGCGGAACTGGAACGCGCGAGCGAGTTCATCCACTTCGCGTGTACGTCGGAAGACATCAACAACACGTCGCACGGCCTGATGCTGGCGGGCGCGCGTGAACACGTCATTCTGCCGGCGCTGCGCTCGGTGCATCAGCGCCTCGTCGCGCTCGCGCACGCGCAGGCCGAACAGCCGATGCTGTCGCGCACGCACGGCCAGCCGGCCAGCCCGACGACGCTCGGCAAGGAAATCGCCAACGTCGCCGCGCGTCTGGAACGCGCGATCGAGCGCGTCGCCAGGGTCGAACTGCTCGGCAAGATGAACGGCGCGGTCGGCAACTTCAACGCGCATCTGTCGGCGTATCCGGAGTTCGACTGGGAAGCGTTCTCGCGCGAAGTGGTCGAAGAGCGCCTGAAGCTCACGTTCAATCCGTACACGATCCAGATCGAGCCGCATGACTACATGGCCGAACTGTTCGATGCCGTGTCGCGCGCGAACATCATCCTGCTCGACCTCGACCGCGACGTGTGGGGCTACATCTCGCTCGGGTACTTCAAGCAACGTCTGAAGGCCGGCGAAATCGGCTCGTCGACAATGCCGCACAAGGTCAACCCGATCGACTTCGAAAACTCGGAAGGCAACCTGGGTCTTGCGAACGCCACGCTGCGCCATCTGGCCGACAAGCTGCCGGTTTCGCGCTGGCAACGCGACCTGACGGACTCGACGGTGCTGCGCAATATCGGCGTCGCGTTCGGTTACTCGCTGCTCGCCTATGACTCGCTGATTCGCGGGCTCGACAAGCTCGAAGTGAACGCGGCGCGTCTGAACGAAGATCTCGACAACTGCTGGGAAGTGCTGGCCGAGCCGGTGCAGACTGTCATGCGCCGTTATGGCATCGAGAATCCGTATGAACAGCTGAAGGAACTGACGCGCGGCAAGGGCATCACGCGCGAAGGCTTGCAGACGTTTATCGGCGGCCTGAACATTCCCGCCGACGCGAAGGAGCGGTTACTCGCGATGACGCCGGCTTCGTATGTCGGCAAGGCCGTGGAACTGGCGAAGCGGATTAAATAAGTTTGCTGTTCGCTGGTTGAGATGCATTAGAAGGGCGCTCCGGGGAGCGCCTTTTTTACGTCTGTCGTTTCGTGTATCTACTTACGCGTTTGCGTATTCGCACCGCACGCGATATGCCGGTTCACTGGAAGCGTAATACGCTCGCCTGCCGTCGCGGTCATAAAGACAGATATGTTTCGCCTCTGCGGTTCAGCTATCTCAGACTTTTCGGATTTCAACGCCTTCGCATCGTCGATATGGTTGCGGGTTACGGCTGCGACAGGACGCTGAATGCAACGACCGCTTTTTTCCCACGAACTTGAGCTTCTGGAGTTCCTGCTGTTTATCAATGAACCGGATCTACGGCGATGTCATATCGCAGTGGATTGCCGGACTGGATACTTCGAGCGTAAGTGAATACTTTTCGCCATATTCCCTCACATTCGATGAGGGACCGAAGATGCCGCGAATGCGGTTTGAATCGTTCACGCTTCAACGCGAACTGATTGCAATCAACGAAGGCGTCGCGGTACTGGTGTACGCGCTAGCGAGCAAAACACCAGCGGGAAATATGCTCGACAGTTTTAGCGTCGACCGACTAGATGGCGAGCCACTTCAGTCGTACCCGAAGGCTGGCAGCAGTCTCATGATCGTGGAGCGCGGAAGGCGTATCGGCGGTGCCAACCTGCGTGCTGTGTACCACGCATCTGATCCACCGCCCTTTCCTGTCAAGGATTGATCCGCATCGGAAACGACGCGGTTGCGGAATGCGACTAATGGCGACAGCTGGCTCGCTCCGGACAGCACCTCCATCGATTCAAAGGGTCAAGGAGAGACCCGGACAGCGAACCGCTTACTGTCCTGCCGTTTGCGGATCGGGTTGACTGACGAAAAAGGCGCTCCCACGGAGCGCCTTTTTCACATCCACCACACGCCCAAAAAAATCAGCGCGCCTCAACCTGCCTCAACACCTCATCGACGATCTGTTCCGGCGTGAGCTCGATACTCACCGTGATCGCCTCGTCGTCACCCGGCTCCTCAAGCGTATCGAGCTGACTCTGCAACAGCGACGGATCGAAGAAGTGTCCGGTACGCGTCTGCAACCGCTCTTCCAGCACTTCGCGCGAGCCTTTCAGGTAGACGAAGCACACGTCCTTGTCGCCGGCACGCAGGATGTCGCGATACGAGCGCTTCAGCGACGAACACGTGAACACCGCATCCGCGCCCGTGCGCTGCTCTTTCTCGATCGCCGCGCGGATCGTGCGCAGCCACGGCCAGCGGTCTTCGTCCGTCAACGGGATGCCGTGGTGCATCTTCTCCTTGTTGGCTTCGCTGTGAAACGCGTCGCCATCCGTGAAGTCGCAGTGCAGGCGCTCGGCGAGCAACTCGCCGATCCGCGTCTTGCCCGCGCCCGACACGCCCATCGCGATCAGAATCATCGAAAACTCCTTGCTTACAGTACCGCCGCGAGCGCGAACGTCAAACCCAGACCCATCAGCGAAATGATGGTTTCGCACAGCGACCACGTCTTGAACGTCTGGACCACCGTCATGCCGAAGTATTCCTTCACGAGCCAGAAGCCACCGTCATTCACGTGCGAGAAGATCAGCGAACCCGAGCCCGTCGCCAGCACCAGCAGTTCGGGCTTGACCTGCATGCCGCCGGCTGCCGCGATCGGCGCGACGATGCCGCAGGCGGTCGTCATCGCGACCGTCGCCGAACCCGTCGCAAGACGGATCAGCGCGGCAACGAACCAGCCGAGCAGCAGCGGCGACAGATGCGCCGACGTCGCCGTATCGACGATCTGCTTCGAGATGCCGCTATCGATCAGCACCCGGCCAAAGCCGCCACCCGCACCGACGATCAGCGTGATGCCCGCGATCGGCGCGAGGCAGTCGCCGCAGAACTTCTGGATCTGTTCACGATTGAAGCCGCGCTTCGCACCGAACGTCCAGAAGCTGACGAGCACAGCGATCAGCAGCGCCACATCCGAGTTGCCGACAAAGTGAAGCAGGTCGTTCGGCACCGTCTTCGGCGCGAACACGAGGTCGGCCCAGCTGCCGATCAGCATCAGGATCACCGGCAGCAGGATCGTGAAGAGCGTGATGCCGAAGCCCGGCAGATCGCGCTTCTTTTCATCGTCCTCGTGCTCGTTGATGAACTGCGCGGCGAGCGGATTGTTCTCCGGCAGCTTGATGTATTTGCTGATCAGCAGCGCGAACAGCGGACCGGCGACGATCGCCGTCGGCACGCCGACGATGAGCCCGTACGCAATCGTCTTGCCGATATCCGCGTGATACGCCTGCACGGCGAGCAACGCAGCGGGGTGCGGCGGAATCAGACCGTGCACGACCGAAAGACCCGCGACCATCGGCAGGCCGATCAGCAGCAGCGATTTGCCGGTGCGCTTCGCGACGTTGAACGCGATCGGGATCAGCAGCACGAAGCCGACTTCGAAGAATACCGGCAGGCCGACGATGATCGCGACGACCATCATCGCCCAGTGAATGTTCTTCTCACCGAACTTGTCGATCAGCGTGGTCGCGATGCGTTCCGCGCCACCCGACTCGGCCATCATCTTGCCGAGCATCGTGCCCAGACCGACGACGATCGCGATGTGGCCGAGCGTGTTGCCGTTACCGGTCTCGAATGCCTTGACGATCGTATTCATCGGCATGCCGACCGCGAGGCCGAGCAGCAGTGAAACGATGATCAGGACGAGAAACGGATAGACCTTGAAGCGCGTGATCATCAGGATCAGGACTGCAATCGCGATCAGCGCGTAAATCAGCAGCATGCCGCCGTGAACAGCTTCCATGAAGCTCCTCCTTGTTGTTTATTCGTATGGATGCAACATGCCGCCGGCACCCGGGTTGACAGCCAGACGCGGCGGCATTCGGGGCCGTCCGCGCGGACGCTGAATTCTACTGTCAGTTGAAGTTTTCTGTACTGGACTGTAGTGGATGATGCGCGTGACAGGAAATCCTGAATGCAAAAAAAGCCTCACTGTTGCGGCCATCAGACCGTTTCAACGAGGCTCCTCTGGCGAAACCCACGCGCGCATGCATCGTGCAGGCGTTTTTATGCCACGGCGTGCGTCAGCCCGCTCACGCTCAGTGCGAAGGCGCGGCCAGCTGGCTTGCCGCGCGTGCGAGACGCGTGACTTCGTCCCAGTTCTGCGCGGCCAGCGCGGACTTCGGCGTGAGCCACGAGCCGCCGACGCACACCACGTTCGGCAGCGACAGGAAATGCGTCGCGGTTTCCGCGGTGATGCCGCCCGTCGGGCAAAACTTGAGCGTCGGGAACGGACCGCTGAACGCCTGCAGCATCGGCACGCCGCCGGCCTGCTGCGCCGGGAAGAATTTGACGATCTCGTAACCGAGTTCCAGCGCGACGATGATGTCCGTCGGCGTCATCACGCCCGGCAGCAGCGGCAGACCGGCGTCCTGCGCGGCCTGGTGCATCTCTTTCGTGAGGCCCGGCGAGACGCCGAACGTGGCACCCGCTTTCTTCGCCTTCGCGCACTGCTCCGGCCGCGTGATCGTGCCGACGCCGACGACGATGTCCTCCGCCAGCTGGCTCGCGCGCTCGATCGCCTTCAGGCCGGCGTCCGTGCGCAGCGTGATTTCGAGCACCTTGACGCCACCGGCGTGCAGCGCACGCGACACGTTCTCGCCCTGTTCGACCGAGTCGAACACCAGAACCGGAATGACCGGACCCACGCGGACGATTTAGCTGACTGTCTTTTGCGTCATGTCCATGCTGCCTATTTCTGCAATTC